>JANXPQ010000514.1 GCA_025357235.1 Betaproteobacteria bacterium | reverse complement strand
AGCCACGACCCGGATGCGCTGTTTAAGCCCGGATTCCATCAACGCGTCCACGACCCTAGGCAAACCTTCGGCGATCGGCAGGCTCATGTGATCGGCAAGCGCCTGCGGGGTAGCCCCGCTCCCGCCTTCCCCACCGTCTATAACCAGAAAATCCGGCGCCGATTCGAGGCCGCGCCTCAATACCGCATTGCATAAGTCGTTGATGAACGCCCAACCACCGATGGCGGTCTTCACGCCGACCGGTCGACCGGTCAATTCGCGGATCATGACAATCCGGTCGAGCAGCTCGTCCACATTCGCGATATCGCGATGGCGGTTCGGACTGACCGAATCCCGGCCGACCGGAATGCCGCGAATTCCGGCGATCTCGGCGGTTACTTTCGATCCAGGCAATACTCCGCCCTTGCCAGGCTTTGCTCCCTGCGAGAGCTTGATCTCGAACGCCTTGACGACTTTGCCGAGTTCTTTCGCGCGCGCAGGCGAAAACGTCCCGTCGTTGTCCCGGATTCCATAGTTCGCAGTACCGACTTGCATGATCACGTCGGCACTGGCCTCGAGATGGTAGGGGGACAATCCGCCTTCACCGGTGTCCAGCCAGCATCCCGCCTTCTCCGCTCCGTGGGACAAGGCTTGAACGGCAGGCTGGGAAATGGCGCCAAAACTCATGCCGCTGATATTGACCACGGAGCGTGCCTCGAACGGAAACCGGCAATACCCTTCACCTATCACCAGCGGTGGCGTCGGCAGCCGGTCTTCTTCCAGAACCGGAAACGGCGCATTGACAAAAATGATCGAGCCGGGTTCGCGCAGATCGAATGTCGAGCCGAAGCCGATGATGCCGCCTTCGTCTTTCGCCAGCCGGTAAACCCATCCCCTGGTAGCGCGGTTGAAGGGCATCTCGTCGCGGTCGCCGGCAAAAAAGTACTGGCGGAAATATTCACCCTGCTTTTCAAAAAAATAGCGCAGGCGGCCGATCAGCGGATAGTTGCGCAGCACAGTGTGCTTCTTCTGCGTGATGTCCTGGATGAACCAGAAGACCAGCAGACCGATCAGCGCAATCCCGAGAATCGTTCCGATCCCGTAAGACAGAACGCCCATGAGTCCCGACATCAACGCCTCCCCGCCACGTCAGAGTAAAATGCCGCCTCCATCATAGGGGAAAGATTTGGACTTGGCATCCGCAATCCAGGTAGACGTCGAGCGAGCCCTCGCCGAAGACATCGGCTCTGGTGATTTGACGGCCAGACTGGTGCCTGAATTCGAGCAAGCGCATGCGCGCGTCGTCACGCGCGAACCGGCGGTCCTGAGTGGCACGGCGTGGTTCGAGGCATGTTTCCATCAGATCGACCGCGAAACCGAGATTCACTGGCACGCGCTGGATGGCGACCGGCTCGTACGTGGCCAGGTCGTGTGCGAAATTAGAGGCCGCGCTCGCAGCCTGTTAACTGCTGAGCGCAGCAGCCTTAATTTTCTGCAAACGTTGTCGGCCGTCGCGACACAAACCCGTGCCTTCGTCGATGCCGTCGCCGGTACCAAGGCCGCAATCCTGGATACCCGAAAGACGCTTCCCGGATTGAGGTGCGCCCTAAAATACGCGGTGCGTTGCGGTGGCGGCACCAACCATCGCATGGGCCTCTATGACGGCGTGCTGATCAAGGAAAATCATATTGCGTCCGCCGGCGGCATCGGTCCGGCACTGGCGCAAGCCAGCAAGGTTGCGCCCGATATTCCGGTGGAAATCGAAGTCGAGAACATTGAGCAACTGAAGGAAGCCATTGCGGCGGGCGCAAAGCTGATCCTGTTGGACAATTTCGATCTCGCCGGTTTTCGCGAAGCAGTCAGGGTGACTGCGGGTCGCGCCGCCCTTGAAGCGTCTGGAGGAATCAGCCTGGAAACGGTGCGAGCCATTGCGCAAACCGGTGTCGACCGCATTTCGATCGGGTCGCTGACCAAGGACATCCGCGCAGTGGACCTGTCGATGCGCTTCGTGGCGGCCTAGTCCGTTTTGCGCGCGACGAGGTCGCATTCCCCGCAATCCAGCCCGGCTTACTTCGGCATGTTTTCGCCGATTACTGCCTCGATCGCCGTACGCGTCGCATCCACCAGGAAAGGCTTGCTGCTCTGGGCGATCGCCGTATCGGGATCTTTCAATCCATGGCCGGTCAACGTGCACACGATCATCGACCCTTCGCCGATCACGCTTCGCTCGAGATCCTTGAGCAAACCGGCGATCGAAATGGCCGATGCCGGTTCGCAAAAGATGCCCTCGGTATCCGCGAGCAGCTTCTGCGCCCGTAGAATTTCCTCGTCGCTGCACTCGTTGAACCAGCCGCCGGATTCGTTTTTAGCCGCCCAGGCCAGCTTCCACGAAACCGGATGGCCGATGCGGATGGCGGTTGCAACGGTTTCAGGCTGATCGACCATTGCGCCGCGCAGGAAAGGCGCGGCACCCGAAGCCTGATAGCCAACCATGATCGGCCGTTTGGTGGCAAGGCCGCCGGTTTTGTAAGGTGCCGCAACTTCCAGGTTCGGACAGCTTTCGGTCTTCAGGCCCACCGCCTCGCTGTAGCCAATCCAGTGCGCCGATATGTTGCCTGCATTGCCGACCGGCAAGACATGATAATCCGGGCATTCGCCGAGAGCCTCTACGATCTCGAAGGCGATGGTCTTCTGTCCCTGTAAGCGATAGGGATTGATCGAATTGACGATATTGAGCGGCAGGGTTCGGGCTACTTCCTGCACGAGGCGCATGCCATCATCGAAGTTGCCGCGTATTTGGATGACCACCGATCCGTGCATCATCGCCTGGGACAGTTTTCCCAGCGCGATCTTGCCTTCCGGGATCAGCACGAAACAGGCAATCCCGGCGCGTGCGGCATAGGCTGCTGCCGCCGCCGACGTGTTGCCGGTGGAGGCGCATATGATTGCGCGGGCGCCGGCCTCGATGGCCTTGGTGACCGCCATGGTCATGCCACGATCCTTGAAGGAGCCCGTCGGATTCAGCCCTTCGAACTTGGCCAGAATACGCACGTCCTTCTTGATTTTTTTCGGCAGATTGACGAGCTCTATCAGCGGCGTATTGCCCTCGTTGAGACTGACTACGGGGGTATTCGCGCTGACCGGGAGGCGGTCGCGGTATCGATTGATGAGGCCGGTATAGTGATGGGTCATGTACGTTCTAGTTTCGTCCAAGTTCTTCGAGGCGGATACGAGTGACCTTGCCGGATATCGCCGGCAGGGATTCGATGCGCTTGATTGCAACATTGATGTTTTTCTCCAGGGTCAGGTGGGTAAGCATGATGATGTCCACCTGCTCCTCGCCTTCGCTGGGTTCTTTCTGCACCATGGCGTCGATTGAAATCGACTGATCCGCAAGAATGCGCGTAATGTCTGCCAGGACACCTGGGCGGTCGAGTACGCGCAGGCGCAGGTAATAGGACGTCTCTACTTCCTCCATTGAAAGGATCGGCAAATCCGACATCCGGTCGGGCTGAAATGCGAGATGGGGCACTCGTTGCTCGGGGTCCGCAGTGTGCATCCTGGTAACGTCCACAAGATCCGCGACGACTGCTGACGCGGTAGGCTCGGCTCCTGCCCCGGCGCCATAGTAGAGCGTGGGACCGACTGCGTCGCCCTGAACCAGGATTGCATTCATGACGCCTTCGACGTTGGCGATCAGCCTCTTGGACGGAACCAGTGTCGGATGCACACGCAACTCGATGCCATTGGCGGTGCGCCGCGTGATTCCCAGCAGCTTGATGCGATAGCCGAGTTCTTCCGCGTAGCGAATATCCTCCTTTGTCAGCCTGGAGATGCCTTCGGTGTAGACCTTGTCGAACTGCATTGGAATGCCGAAGGCAATCGCCGCCATGATGGTGAGTTTGTGGGCGGCATCCACGCCTTCGATGTCGAAGGTCGGGTCGCTTTCCGCATAACCCAGTTTTTGCGCTTGCGCGAGAACTTCGCTGAAACTCGAGCCCTTCTCCCGCATCTCGGAAAGTATGAAGTTGGATGTGCCGTTGATGATGCCGGCGATCCATTCGATCCGGTTGGCAGTCAACCCCTCGCGCAATGCCTTGATGATCGGCACCCCGCCCGCAACCGCGGCTTCGAACGCAACCATTACGCCCTTCTTCTGCGCTGCAAGGAAGATTTCGTTCCCGTGGTTCGCCAGCAATGCCTTGTTTGCAGTCACCACATGCTTGCCGTTCTCGATGGCCGCCAGAATCAGGTCTTTAGCAATCTTGGTGCCGCCGATCAGTTCCACCACGATATCAATATCGGGCCGGCTCACCAGAGCAAAGGCGTCGTCGGTAACTTCTGCGCTGTTGCCCACCAGTTTCCGCGCCTTCACGAGATCCTTGTCGGCAACCGCCTTGATCAGGATGCCGCGGCCGGCCCGACGGCTGATCTCCTCCTGATTGCGGCGCAGGACCGAAAAAGTGCCGCCACCCACGGTACCAATACCCAGCAGGCCCACATGAATGGGTTTCATCGAAACTCTTTTCTGAATGAAAACGCCGTAATGAAGAAATCTTCCCTGAAATAGAACCGGTGGGCACGGGTGCGATGCGTGCCTGACTCGAGGTCCATTCCCGGGCAGCCACGATCGCGAGCTACCTTTTCAAGGTAGGCAATCAACGTTCGGCCGGCACCGGTGGAACGCGCCGCTTCGTCCGTCACCAGATCATCCACGTAGAAACGACGACCGGCATGGGTATTCTCGAATTCGCGGAACACTGCTATGCCGATCACGCTTTCGCCGAGCACAGCCGCGCACATTTCTCCGCCGTCGTGAAATACCTGCCGCATTTTTGCCGGATAATCGGCAGGCAGTTGCGGCCGCAGCTGCCTGTGCACGCGTTCTGCCGCGGACAACCACTGTGGCTCCACCACTTCCCTTCCGGCGCCCGTGACTTGCACGATACGCAACGTCCCTTCCGACATGTCCGCCTTTCGCATAAAAATATCGGGCGCTGCGCGCCCGATCGAGGTGGTTATGAAAGTCGATCAGCCCGCTGCCCGCAGCGGCGTGGCCGTGCCCAACAGCCCGTCCTTGCGGAACATTTCCTTGATGCCGCGTATCGCCTGACGCGTGCGCGCCTCGTTCTCGATCAGGGCGAACCGCACGTACGCATCCCCATACTCACCGAATCCGATTCCCGGAGAGATGGCGACTTTCGCGTCCGCCAATATCTTTTTGGCAAATTCGAGCGAACCCATTTTCTTGTAGGGATCGGGGATCTCTGCCCATATGTACATCGAGGCCTTTGGTATCTGCACCATCCAGCCGGCCTCATGCAGACCCCGGACGAGAACGTCGCGCCGCTTCTGGTACTTTTCACAGATTTCGCGGACGCAGTCCTGCGGGCCTTCAAGCGCTGCGATCGCCGCCACCTGGATCGGCGTAAAGGTGCCGTAGTCGTGATAACTCTTTATTCGCGCAAGTGCAGAAACGAGTTCCTTGTTGCCAACCATGAAACCCACCCGCCAGCCCGCCATGTTGTAACTCTTGCTCATGGTGAAAAATTCCACTGCAACATCGCGTGCGCCTGGCACCTGCATGATCGAGGGTGCCTTCCAGCCGTCGAAGCAGATATCCGCGTAAGCCAGGTCATGAACCACCAGGATTCCGTGTTCCTTCGCCAACGCCACCACGCGCTCGAAGAAATCGAGTTCCACGCATTGTGCTGTCGGATTGCTGGGAAAGCCGAGGATCATCATCTTCGGCTTCGGAATCGATTCACGAATCGCCCGTTGCAGTTCCTGGACAAAATCGATCCCAGGCGTCATCCGCACGGAACGGATATCCGCACCGGCGATAACGGCACCGTAGATATGGATCGGATAACTGGGGTTTGGCACCAAGACGGTATCGCCGTGATCGAGCGTGGCGAGCATCAGATGGGCAAGGCCTTCTTTCGAACCGATGGTTACGATAGCCTCGCTGTCCGGATCGAAAGAAACCCCGAACCGGGATTCGTACCAGTTGCAGATCGCCCGGCGCAGCCGCGGAATTCCCTTGGACATCGAATATCCGTGGGTATCGTTGCGCTGCGCGGCCTCGACCAGCTTGTCGACGATGTGCTTGGGCGTCACCCCGTCCGGGTTGCCCATGCTCATGTCTATAATGTCTTCTCCCCGGCGGCGTGCTTCTGCCTTCAACTCTCCTGTGATATTGAATACGTAGGGCGGAAGGCGCTTGATGCGGGAAAACTCGGCCATGATCGACGGTTCGGTCCAGCCGGAAATCGTAACCGACTGTTCATTAAATAGAAAGTTGCCATCCTACCGGATCGCAAGCAGCGCAGCAAAGACCTCTTCACTTGAAACTACATCTTTCACAGAATTCGCGAAGGAATGCCTTTACTGCCTATGGCCAGGGTTATGTGGCCGTCAACGGCGTGCGATACGAGTCCAGTCTGGTTGTTCTCCCGGACAGGATTATGGAAAACTGGGACATACAAGATTTTGAGTCGCTGGCGCAGGGCGATCTCAGCGCGCTGGTGTCACTGAAACCAGAGCTTGTACTACTTGGAACCGGAGATCTTTTGCGCTTTCCGGACTCGAAACTGCTGGCAGGTCTGGCCGCCGCGGGTATCGGCGCCGAGATCATGGATACGCGAGCGGCCTGCCGCACCTACAACATTCTTGCCGAAGAAGGCCGCAACGTCGCCGCCGCGCTAATTATTTCGCAGGCCAAACAAGTGTAGAGACCACGTTCCGGCCAAAACTTGACCGAAGAACGGTTACAGGGCATCGATTACAGCGCAGATGACCGTAGTGAAATCCGTCTTGGAAACAAACCCGTCCAGTGCCAGCGATTGAGCGAGTTCGCGATATTCCCTGCCGTTGTTGAGCGTCAGAATCACAACCTTGATGCGTTCGTCGGCCGCCTTGATGCGTCGCCCTGCCTCGATACCGTTTATTCCACCCATGGCGAGATCCATCAGAATTACCTGCGGACGCAACCGCAAGGCCATTTCAACGGCCGCCTCCCCGGAATCCGCCTGGCCGATGATATTTAGCCCGCAGACTTCCGTCACAAATTGCTCCGCCGCCATGCGGAACGACGCGCTATCGTCGACCAACATCACATTAACCACGTCATGTGCTCCTGCTGGATGTGTCGGGCCGGACGCGAACCTGAATTCGGGTTTTGAGAAAACCCCGATAGCCCATATCGCCACTTTCGCGGAATGACGCAGCGCGGAATATCGGGCAGTACGGAACTTGTATTTCGAAAAACCTGAGGAGAAAGCCGCAGGTTCACTATATGAAATGCACCGGGAGAGATGACAACATCTAATGTTCATAATGCTTAACATTAGATAGTCGATGTAAGATACTAACTTTTTTATTTAATCGTGTGCATTAATTAATCCGATACGGATCGAGAAGCGTACCAGCCCGGCAATATCATGGATATCCAGCCGTTCCATTATCTGGGCTCGATGGGTTTCGATTGTTTTTATGCTTAATGCCAAATCATAGGCAATCTGCTTGGTCGTGCGGCCGATTGCGATAGCCTTCAGGATTTCCCGTTGCCGGGGGCTGAGCGCCTCCAGTCCGGTTTCGGTATCCGGCGGGCGCACATAGGATTGGACTACCTGTCGTAAAACTCTCGGACTCAGGTAAGTCTCTCCGCCGGCCACAGCCTGCAGTGCGAATTCCAATTCCAGCGGAGCAGCATCCTTCAGGACATAACCTGCGGCTCCTGCTTTCAATGCCTCTGATACGAAATCCTGCGTATCGTGCATGGAAAGGATAATGACGCGCACCGAAGGGTAATCGCGCGCAATGATGGCCGCGGCTTCGATGCCGTTCAGCTCCTTCATGCCGATATCCATCAGAATGACATCAGGATTCGCCGAATTTGCCAGATCCACAGCCTCCCTGCCGTTTCTGGCTTCCGCCACGACTTCCACACCATGCATCCCCTCCAGCAGTGACTTCAGACCGGATCTCACCAGGTTGTGGTCATCCGCCAGCACGATTCTGATTGGCTTCATGATCCCCCATGCTACGGATTCTGAATTCGAGCCGGATTCAGGCAAGTATTGGTATTGCTTTGCCGTACTCGGCCAGCTTTAGTTCCGTGTGGCGCAACACGTCAGATCCCGCACAGCTGCCTGACATGTGCATTGACGCTTCGCGCCAGTGCCGGGAGGTTATACCCCCCTTCGAGCGTCGAAACGATGCGCCCATTGGCATGATGGTCCGCCACTTCCATGATCTGTCTTGTCACCCATGCATAATCGCTTTCGACCAGGCCCAGTGAGGCCATATCGTCATCCCGATGAGCATCGAAGCCAGCGGAAACAAATAACATCTGAGGGGCAAATTCATGCAATGCCGGCAACCAGAAGGCCTCTACGGCTTTACGGAACTCCGCGCCGCCGCTGTAGGCGGCTAGCGGAATATTGACCATCAGTTCTGATCGTCCCTCCATGCCGCTATAGGGGTAAAACGGATGCTGGAATGTCGAAACCATCATTACACGGCGGTCCCCTTCGAAGATATCCTCCGTCCCATTGCCGTGGTGCACGTCGAAGTCCACGATCGCGATGCGCTCAAGACCATGCGCTTCAAGAGCATGGGCGGCACCCACGGCGACATTGTTGAAAAAGCAGAATCCCATCGCACGCCGGCGGCAGGCGTGATGCCCCGGCGGCCGGACGTTGCAGAAAGCGTTTTCGGCTTCGCCGCCGACCACCATATCCGTTGCCCTGACCACCGCGCCGGCCGCATGCAATGCAGCGGCCAGAGAATGAGGATTCATCGCGGTATCCGGATCCAGATGCACAATTCCTCCCTGCGGAGAGGCACTCTCTATGGAGGCTATATAGCTCTCATCGTGGACTCGCAGCAACTGCTCTCGCAATGCCTTTGGAGCGATTTCACTGACGAGGTGCTGCATAAGCCCGGTAGCGAGCAGGTAATCTTCAACCGCCGTCAACCGATCGGGCGATTCCGGATGGTGACTACCCATGTCATGCAACATGCAACCGGGGTGATGAATGAACGCTGTCGCCATACTTTTCCGTGAACTGCGAACTTCTCCTCTCGATGCATCTTATGCAGGAGAGCACAGAATGTCCACGGTTTGCAAACCGAAGTGCTTCGACTAATCTGTAGTCATGGCAACATCCTATCCTTCGGAGTTGGTGCAAGCGCTGACCTTGCGCGATGGTACGCGCGTGGTCGTGCGTCCAATCCGGCCCGAAGACCGTCAGATCGAGCAGGAATTCGTACAAAGACTTTCGGACGAATCGAGATATTTTCGATTCATGAGCGCGCTGCGCGAATTGAACGAGGCCATGCTGAGCCGCTTTACGCAGATCGATTACGACCGGGAGATGGCACTGATCGCGGTGGTGAGCGAGAACGGGCTGGAAACCGAGATCGGCGTTGCGCGTTATGTAGTCAATGCCGACGGGGTCAGTTGTGAATTCGCGGTTGCAGTCGCGGACGCGTGGCAGCACCGCGGCGTGGGTTCGATACTTATCCGCAATCTTGTAGAAGTCGCGCGAGCGCGCGGACTTCAAGTCATGGAAGGAATTGTCCTGGCCGGAAATCACAAGATGCTGGGACTGATGAATGCGCTCGGATTCAGCATCCGGTCCGAACCGGGTGACGCTGGCGCAAAGCATGTGGCAAAGCAATTGAACGCGTCTCCTGCTGCATTGCCTCGTACGTCTGCGTCTATCGCTGCTGATGTAAACTAACAATATGCGATGCACCTGACCCGTATCTGTTGATTACGGGCTGTCGCGCTTTCCCCACCACCCCTGATATCGAATGCCCAATCCGCTTTCTCCCGTCGTAGCGCAGATCGACCGGATCATCCTCGGCAAAGAACACCAGATTCGCCTGACCGTCGCCTGCGTTCTGGCACGCGGGCATCTGCTGATCGAGGATTTGCCCGGTGTGGGCAAGACCACGCTGGCGCATGCACTGGCCAGGACGCTGGGCCTGGATTTTCAGCGCATTCAGTTTACGAGCGACTTGTTGCCAGCCGACATCCTGGGCGTATCGGTGTTCGACCGCGACAGTTCGGAGTTCAAGTTCCACCCTGGCCCGGTGTTTTCGCAGGTAATTCTCGCCGACGAAGTGAATCGCGCGACGCCAAAAGCACAGAGCGCCCTGCTGGAGGCAATGGAAGAACATCAGGTGACTACCGAAGGCCAGACCCGTCCGTTGCCGGAACCATTCTTCGTCATCGCCACCCAGAATCCGTCGCACCAGGTCGGCACGTTTCCATTGCCCGAATCCCAGCTCGACCGTTTCCTGATGCGCATTCATCTGGGTTATCCGGACGCCGCTGCTGAACGGGCGCTGCTCGAAGGCCGAGAGCGTCGGGACATGATTGCCGATCTGACACCGGCGCTCGCCTCGACCGATCTGCTGGATTTGCAAGCGCAAGTCCGGGAAATATTCGCGGCACCGGCATTGCTCGACTACGTACAGGCCCTGATCCGGCATACGAGGCAATCCTCCGATTTCGTCAACGGGCTCTCACCACGCGCCGGGCTCGCGGTACTCAATGCTGCGCGCGCATGGGCGTTCATGGATGATCGCAACGAGATCATTCCAGAGGATGTACAAGCTGTCCTTCCCAGCGTGGCAAGCCATCGGCTGTATCCGGTGACCGGCTATCCTTCGCTCGGCAGCGGTCAACTTGCCGAACGGCTGATCGCGGAAGTTCCCATCCCTTAAGCGTGAGGAGTGCGGCATGCGAAGCGATGCGGGCGGAAATGCACCGATCCAGTCATCATCAATGTCCCGCTTCCCGCCTGTTGCGCCCACATCGCTGCGTGAACGCATAGGCGACCGGATTTTTCCGCCGAAGGGACCGGAGATCGGGCCGGTCGCACTCGGCCAACGCCGCGTTTACATCCTTCCCACCGGCGGCGGGCTGATGTTCGCCGTCACCATCCTGCTCATGCTCATCGGCTCCATCAACTACAACCTCAGCCTCGGCTATGTGCTGGTTTTTCTGCTAGCCGGCAACGGCATGGTTTCGATGCTGCATACCTGGCGCAATCTTGCGCGAATCTCTCTGCGACCCGGCAAGGCGGCGGCCGTTTTTGCCGGCGAATTCGCCGAATTTCGCATTCAGGTCGAAAATGCCGGCTCGCTACCCAGGGTGAGTCTTGCCGTCCAGCTTGCCGGCCAGCCGCCCGAATACTTCGACGTCGCCACCGGCAGTTCCATGGAAGTCGAGGCAAAAATGCCCGCTGTAATGCGCGGACGCCTCTACCCGGGGCGCTTCCGGATTTTCACGACCTATCCTCTCGGCCTGTTTTACGCGTGGGCTGTTGTCGATCTCGATATGCACTGCGTGGTCTATCCGAAGCCCGAGCCCGGTAATGTCCCATTGCCTCAGGCACAGGCAGCCAGCGGCGATGGTTTCGCAACCGGTACGGGCGAGGAGGACTTTGCCGGCCTGCGCACTTTCCGCCCAGGTGATTCGCCGCGTCGTATTGCATGGAAGGCGTTTGCCCGCAACGAAGTTCTTTTGTCGAAGCAATTTTCCGGCAGCGCGGCGGTGGAACTCTGGTTGGACTTCGGCGACATGCCGAATGCCCTCGGGGTGGAGGCGAAGCTGTCGAGGTTAACCAGATGGGTAATCGAATCGGAGATTGCCGGACTGAGATACGGATTGCGCCTTCCCGGAAGCGAATTCGATCCTGACTCCGGCGCGCTGCACCGCGACCGCTGCCTCCAGGCGCTGGCACTGTTCAAACAATGATTGCGCGCGATCTGAGTCTGCTCAATCTGACCGCGATCCTGCTCTCGCTGGCAATGGTCATTGCACCGCATGCGGTACATCTGCCCACATGGATACCGGCGTTGGTGGCGGTCGTCCTGCTGGCCCGCTTCTATGTCGGATGGCGGCATCGAAAGCTGCCAAGCAAATGGTTACTCATTGCTTTTGCACTGGCGTGCACGGCCGGCATTGCGCTTTCCTATCGTACGCTGTACGGGCGCGATGTGGGCGTCGCGTTATTGACGGTCATGATGGCCCTGAAAGTCATGGAAATGACCAAGCAGCGCGACACCATGGTCGTGGTCCTGCTGGCCTATTTCCTCGTCGTCACAAATTTCTTCTATTCGCAGTCCATTCCCACTGCGCTGTATATGTTGCTCGCCGTCTGGGTGATCACGGCGACGATGGTCGGGCTGCAACATCGTGCGGGGTGGCCGGGACCGGTTTCAGTGCTGCGCCATGCTGCAACGATAATTTTGCAAGGCATCCCCATCATGCTCGCGTTGTTCCTGTTGTTTCCGCGGGTGCAAGGTCCGCTCTGGGGCCTCCCGCAAATCAATTATTCCGCCAGGAGCGGATTGTCCGAGAGTATGGCACCAGGAGACGTAAGCTCGCTTAGCCTGTCCGATGCAGTGGCTTTCCGGGTCTTGTTCGAAAATAAACCGGCGAAGCCCTCGCAGCTTTATTGGCGTGGTCCAGTTATGTGGAATTACGACGGCCGTACTTGGAGCGCAGGTCTCAACCTTACGGCACGTTCATCGGAAGTCGAAGCCCTCGGACCGCCACTTCGATATATCGTCACGATGGAATCGCATGACCGGTATTGGTTG
>JANXPQ010000495.1 GCA_025357235.1 Betaproteobacteria bacterium | reverse complement strand
ATTGCGATGGCATCGAAATCCCGCAAGCCGTCTCTTGTAGTGCCAGTATCGAGAACCCGGCGGCCGGTCAATTTTTCGCCGAGGACGAATACGGACAGCAGGACCGCCCACACCGGCATGCTGTAGGCCAGAATTGCACTGCGTCCGGCAGGCAGCATGCGCAAACCGTATCCGATCAGCACGTTCCACAGCGTGACATTGCAAATCGAGATGACGATGAGCCATCCCCACTGATGCCGCGGCACGCGTGTCGCCTGGCGGGTGATGCGCGCGATGACGAACAGGCCGAGGGCGCCGGAGCCGACGCAAAGTCCGCGGAATGTCCATACCGGCAACTCGGCCAGCGTCATTTTCATCATCGGCCAGTTGAATCCCCAGCCGAGTGTGAGCACGGCCAGCAGGATCCACATCGAACGGGGCAGGGTCTGGTGTTGCGGGGACATGGGTGGTTTCCGAAAGAGCGCGCAGTGTACAGGATCGAAAATGCCCCGAGTTTCCGGGTGCGCGCTGCGTGCTAACATTCTCCAATGCAGAACAATCCCTTGTTGCGTTTCCTCGTATTCTGGGGCGTCAACACGCTTTCTCTGTGGGTCGCGGCCGCGCTCTTCGACGGCATTTCATTTTCGACGGCCCAATCCCTGTTCATTGCCGGCCTGATACTGGGCATCGTTAACACCTTTCTCAGACCAGCACTGGTGATCCTGACGCTGCCGTTGTCGATCCTGGCCCTGGGCTTGTTCGTGCTGGTCATCAATGCGCTGATGCTGCTGCTGGTCGCGTGGCTGGTTCCCGGGTTCGCCGTGGCGGGATTCTGGTCCGGATTCCTCGTGGCCATTTTCGTGTCCATATTCAGTTTCATCGTGAATTCACTGATTGGCTTCAACAAAGTCAGGATCCAGAGGATTAAGTAAGCGGACGGATGCAATTTTTGGCGGGACCTGTTTGCCGGTCGCGCCGATCGCAATACCGCGTAACCGACAGATCGATAAAAAACAACCAGGAGGCAAGAATGCAGAAGTACCAGATGTACATCGGCGGCGAATGGGTTGCCCCTTCGTCGGGCGAGTGGTTCGAAAGCTACAACCCGTTCACTGGCGAACCGTGGGCTCTGATCCCGCGAGGCAACGCCGCCGACGCGGATCACGCGGTGCGAACGGCGCACGCGGCGTTCACGGACGGCCCCTGGCCGCAGATGACGCCGACGCAACGCGGCGCGCTGCTGAGAAAACTTGGCGATCTGGTGGCGCAGAACGCGCAGCATCTTGCCGAGATCGAGGTGCGCGACAACGGCAAGCTGATTGCCGAGATGGCGGGACAGCTCAATTACGTCCCGCAGTGGTACTACTATTTCGGTGGAATGGCTGACAAAGTCCAGGGTGCGGTGATTCCGCTCGACAAGAAAGGCTATTTCAATTTCACCCGCTACGAGCCGCTTGGCGTGGTCGTGGCGATTACGCCCTGGAATTCGCCCCTGATGCTGACCGCCTGGAAACTGGCACCCGCACTGGCGGCGGGTAATACCGTGGTCATCAAGCCTTCGGAGTTCACCTCCGCCTCTGCGCTGGAGTTCGTCAAGCTGGTGGAGCAAGCCGGTTTTCCCGCCGGCGTCGTCAACGTCGTTACCGGCTACGGCAAGGAAGCGGGCATGCCGCTCGTCGAGCATCCGCTCACCGCAAAAATCACTTTCACCGGATCGGATACGACCGGCAGGGTCATCGCGGAAGCGGCGGCGCGCGGTTTCAAGAAGGTCGGGCTGGAGCTTGGGGGCAAGTCCCCCAACATCGTGTTCGAAGATGCGGTCATCGAAGATGCGGTCAACGGCGCAGTGTCCGGAATTTTTGCGGCGACGGGCCAGACCTGTATCGCGGGTTCGCGGTTGCTGCTGCAGCAATCCATCCACGACGATTTCGTCGAGAAACTGCTGGCGCTGGCGAAGATCGCGAAAATGGGCAACCCGATGAGCCTGGAAACCCAGGTCGGCCCGGTGACCACGCAGCCGCAATATCAAAAGGTATTGTCTTACATCGATGTTGCCAAGAACGAAGGGGCGATACTGCGCATGGGAGGCGGCCCGGCGACGCGTCCGGAGTGCGGCAAGGGATGGTTCGTCGAGCCGACGATTTTCACCGGGGTGGACAACAAGATGCGCATTGCACAGGAAGAGGTGTTCGGTCCGGTGCTGTCCATCATTCCGTTCAAGGACGAGGAAGATGCCGTGCGCATCGCCAACGATGTTCGCTTCGGACTCGGTGCGGGGGTGTGGACCCGCGACGTGGGCCGTGCGATACGCATGTCGGAGCGCATCAAGGCCGGCACGGTGTGGGTCAACACCTACCGAGCCGTCAGCTTCATGTCGCCGTTCGGTGGCTACAAGGACAGCGGAGTGGGCAGGGAAAACGGCCAGAGCGCCATCTATGAATATCTGCAGATGAAGAGCGTCTGGATCAACACCGGGGTAAAAACCGGGAATCCCTTTGTAATGAGATAGACGACAGAAACCTGCGCTACCGACGAAACGGGCGGCCATGCGGCACGCCCGTTTCTTTCATGCAGTCGTGAAATCGGATCAACCGGCGATCTTGTGGATTTCCGCCGTTCGCGGCATCCGTTTTGGCAGTGCATCCTTGAGCTTCGTCCTCGTGTCGCGCAACAGCTTTTCCGTGGCTGGCCAGTCGATGCACGCATCCGTCACCGATACGCCGTATTTGAGCTGCTTCAGATCGGCGGGAATCGACTGATTGCCGGCGTTGATGTTGCTTTCCAGCATCACCCCCACGATCGACTGGTTGCCTTCCATGATCTGGTGGGCACAGTCGAGCATGACCAGCGGCTGCAGGTTATGGTCCTTGTTGGAATTTGCATGGCTGCAATCCACGACAATATTTGCCGGCAATTTGCTCTTCGCCAGTTCCTGCGCCACCACGGCCATCGTCACTGAATCGTAATTCGGGCCCTTTGCGCCCCCGCGCAGCACGATATGGCCGTACCGGTTACCGCTGGTGCGGATGACCGACACCTGGCCACGCTGATTGATGCCGAGAAAACTGTGGGGCCGCGAAACCGACAACAGGGCATTGATTGCCACTTGCAGTCCGCCATCCGTGCCATTCTTGAATCCTACCGGCGTCGACAGGCCGCTCGCCATCTCGCGATGCGTCTGCGATTCCGTGGTGCGCGCGCCGATTGCACTCCAGGAGACGAGATCGCCCAGGTACTGCGGGCTGATCGGATCGAGCGCTTCGGTCCCCGCTGGCAATCCCAATTCGTTGATGTCACGCAGCACTTTGCGGGCGAGTTGCAGACCTTCCTCGATGTCGAAGGAGTCGTCCATGTGCGGATCGTTGATCAGGCCTTTCCACCCGGTGGTTGTGCGTGGTTTTTCGAAATACACCCGCATCACGATGAGCAGCGTATCCGCGACTTCGTCCGCAATTTTCTTCAGGCGTTGCGCGTAGTCCATGGCCGCGGCGGGATCGTGAATCGAGCACGGGCCCACCACCACCATCAGGCGATGGTCCCGGCGATCGAGGATGCGCTCGAGCGCATGCCGGCCCTCGAGGACGGTTTGTTCAGCCTTGTCTGTCATCGGAATGCGACGCTTGATTTCGTCCGGATTAAGCAGGACGTCCTGGGCGGCGACATTTACGTTGTAAACCAGTTTCTCATCCATGATCGATTGGCCGCGCGGGCCATTAACGCTTTGACGAATGGGTGATTCTACGTAATCAGGCGGTCCGGGCATAGCCTGCCGGCGGTGCCGTCGCCTGATTGGGGCTCAAGAATTCCTGCGGGCTACCGATACGCAGGTCAGGATGGTTTCGAAGAGCCGATGCATGAAGACAAAACTTGCCGCTGCCGTGGCCCTGATTGCGCTTGCCGGACCGGTATTCGGCGCACGCTGGAAGCCGATCAGCGTTACGCCGGAACGCTCGATTTATATCGACATGGATGCGCTGGTTCGCAACGGCAATACGGTGCAGGCATGGGACTGGCAGAAATTCGGCACTGGTCAGACCAGCGCCACGTGGCAGGGCACGTTCTTTTGGGTCAAATCGCTGACCAACTACCATTGCGTCCAGCGCACCACCGAAGCGGTACTGAAGGTCTATTTCGGCAATGACGGCGTCGAGATCAAGCGCACGAACCTCGAAGGACTGCAGTTTCCCGCCGCAGTCGAACCCGATTCATTGCGGGAAAAGATGCTCGGGATGGCCTGCAATCCACCCAAGCCAGCGATCAAGGTCGTAGTATCGGCGACGAAGCCGGCGACGGAAACCGGGCCGGCGGAAACGAAATCCGCGGAGCCTGTGCCGAAAGCCGTTACCTCCGCGCCCAGACAGGATACGGCCACCCCAAATCGCGATACAGCCAAAATAAAGGATCCAAAGACTGCAACGGCAGACGACAAGGCGCAGAGCAAAGCAAGAGCCGCGTCCGCCGACGCGGTAGTGCCGAGCGCAAAACCGGGCGTTCAATTGGTCAATATGGCGCAGCGACCATCTCGATCACGCACAGCCCGCACGCTCTCGAAGAAACAAAATGACGGCGCCGTAAGGCTGGCAAAAAGAAAACTGCGGCCCGAACTTAAGTGTCCTCCGCCGGGGCCGGTAACCGCATCAGGACTTACCCGGTCCGGACCTCAATTCACCGATGCCAGCAATGACGGCATGTTCAACTGACTCATCTCATTTTCGAGTATGCGGTCGGCGTCAGAATCAGATTGGTGATATGGGTCGTCAGCGGACCGTCCTTTTCGGTTTCCGAGCGTATCGCCAGCCAGTCGGGATGCGTCGCGAAAGCATTCCACTTCTGCTCCCGTTCCGTGAGATTTTCCCACTCCAGGATGTAGTACAGGTCGTTGTTGCTTTCGCCAATTACAGTTGTCCAGAACCCGACCTGGCGAATGCCGAAACGCTCCCATAGCTTCAATGTGTGATTCGAGAATCTCGCATTGAGCGCGGGCAGCTTGCCGGGGAATGCGTGATAGATGCGCAATTCGTAGATCATGCCTCGATTTCCCTTTTTTGTTGTTGGAATTCCGACCTGGACTATCAGTAACGCTTGGTGAGCGTCATGCTGCCACCTTCCCGGCGCATTTCCAGCTTGCCGAGGAAACTCATGCCCAGCAACACGTTGGGCAGCGCGCTGTTCTCATGCACGACGCCGTCGATGTCCCGCAACGTTATGTCTCCCAGCGTAACCTGAGCCAGCTTCACTTTATAGACCGGTGCGACGCCGTTCGCAGTTTGCGAGTAACCGCGTTCGCCCGCGAGATAGTTGACGCCGGCGCGTCTTGCCTCGTCCACACTCATCGAGACCATCGTGGCGCCGGTATCGACGAGGAACCGGACGGATGAGCCATTGATACTGCCGGATGTTACAAAGTGCCCATTCTTATCCGATGCCAGAACCACGGTGGCGTGCTCGCTCTGGACGGAAAGCGCGCTGTAGACGCCCTCGCCGATATGCAATCGTTGCTGCTTGCCATTGACGGAAATGACGGCTTCCTCGCTGGTCGAACTAAGCAGGGTAACGCCTGCATAAGTCTCGCCGGCGCTCAGGGTGCGCGGCTTGCCCTTGTCGACGATCAGCATGGCCTTGCCTGGAAACAACGCCACGACGCTGATATCGACCGCCCACGCCGGCGCGCACAGCGCCAAAAACCCGATCAAAACTCGCGTAATATTTGCGGCGATTAACCGCATAAGATTCCCCTGCCGATGAAGCCGGTCGCGATATTTCGTCATTCGCCCACAGAAGGGCCAGGCTATTTTGCCACGTATCTTGATTCCCGCGACCTGCCGTGGACAATGGTGGCGCTCGACCGGGGCGAGGCCGTCCCATCGGGCGCCGGGGATTTCAGCGGGCTGGTGTTCATGGGCGGGCCGATGAGCGTCAACGACGATTTGCCCTGGATTGCGCCAGTACTCGACCTGATTCGCAAGGCAGTTGCTGCCGATATCCCTGTCCTTGGACATTGTCTGGGAGGGCAGTTGATGTCCAAGGCGCTGGGCGGCAGCGTCGGGCGCAATCCGATCAAGGAAATCGGCTGGGGAGAAATCGAGGTGGCGGATAATCGCCAGGCGCGGGCCTGGTTCGGGCCGGATCTTACGCACTTCGAATCGTTCCACTGGCACGGCGAAACCTTCACGATCCCCCCGGGCGCAGTGCGCATCATGGGCAATCGGAATTGCGAGAATCAGGGCTTCGTCGCCGGCAAGAACCTCGGCATGCAATGCCACGTCGAGATGACGGAGGAACTCATCGAAAGCTGGTGCAAGACCGGAGCCGACGAAATCGCAACGGCAAACAGTCCTGCGGTGCAGACGCCGGATCAGATGCGTCGCGGGATGGAGCAGAAACTGGGTGCGCTGAGAGCCGTTGCGGCCCGGCTCTACGATCACTGGGTCAAGGGGTTGAACGCCTGAAGAAGCAGCGGAAAGGTCAAAGCTTAAAGGGGAAAGTGAGATTCAAAAGCGGCGAACGCACCCTGTCGCCTTGCTTTTCACTTTTACCTTTCAACTTTTCCCTGCGCCGGCGGGCGCCGTTTCATCAGTCCCTGAAGTTGCCGACCTGAATCGGAAAGTCCGTCACGTTTTTTCTCACGAGTGCGATCGCCTGCTGCAATTCGTCCTTCTTCGCGCCGGAGACACGCACCGCATCGCCCTGGATGCTCGCCTGCACCTTCAGTTTTGCGTCCTTGAGCATCTTCTGCAGTTTCTTCCCGAGTTCCTGATCGACGCCGACTTTCACGGTGATCACCTGCTTGACCTTGTCCCCGCTGATCGTTTCGACCTTGCCGCGCTGCAGGCAGCGTATATCCACCCCGCGTTTGGTCAGTTTGCCGATAAGCACGTCGTATACCTGGCCGAGCTTGAAATCATCGTCGGCGAATACCGTCAGGTTTTTGTCGGCGTGTTCGACGCGTGCATCGGATCCCTTGAAGTCGAAGCGATTGGTGACTTCCTTGTTGGTCTGGTCGAGCGCGTTCCTCAGCTCGACCTGATTGACCTCGGAGACGATGTCGAAGCTGGGCATGGCCTATCCCTTCCTCAGAACTGCCTGATCCATTCGGATACGTCCGTCGTCGGCCTGGATCACGCGTGGAGAATCCTACTTCCTGCCACGCTTGGCGCCGATGCGCAGGCGCAATGCGTTCAGGCGGATGAATCCGGCGGCATCGGCCTGATTGTAAGCCCCCTTGTCATCGTCGAAGGTGGCAATCCGCGAATCGAACAGCGAATCGGACTTGGATGCTCGGCCTACGACCAGTACCGTACCCTTATATAATTTGAGACGCACGGTACCGTTTACTGTCTGCTGCGAATTGTCGATCAGGCTTTGCAGCAAAAGGCGCTCCGGGCTATACCAATAACCATTGTAGATCATGCGCGCATAACGCGGCATCAGGTCGTCTTTCAGTGCGAGCACTTCGCGATCCAGGGTGATGGATTCGATGGCGCGATGCGCCTTCAACATGATCGTGCCGCCCGGGGTTTCGTAGCAGCCGCGTGATTTCATCCCGACATAGCGGTTTTCGACAATGTCGAGGCGCCCGACGCCGTGCTTGCCGCCGATCTGATTGAGTTTGGCGAGCACTTGCGCCGGTGTCATTTTCTTGCCATTTACCGCAACAATGTCGCCCTTGCGGTATTCCAGTTCGACATGCTCCGGCCGGCCGGGTGCTTTTTCGGGCGATACGGTGATGCGCCACATCGAGTCTTCGGGCTCGAAATCCGGATCTTCCAGAATGCCGCCTTCATACGAAATATGCAGCAGGTTGGCATCCATGGAATAGGGCGCACCACCGCCTTTGCGTTTCTTGAAATCCACCGGAATGCCGTGCTTGTCGGCGTACGCCAGCAGCTTGTCCCGGGACAACAGATCCCATTCGCGCCAGGGCGCGATGATCTTCACATCGGGCATCAACGCGTAAGCGCCGAGTTCGAAGCGCACCTGATCGTTACCCTTGCCCGTAGCGCCGTGGGAAATCGCATCGGCGCCGGTTTTACGGGCGATCTCGACGAGATGCTTGGCGATCAGCGGACGCGCGATCGACGTGCCGAGAAGGTACTCGCCCTCGTACAGGGCATTGGCACGGAACATCGGGAAGACGAAATCGCGGACAAACTCCTCACGCAGGTCCTCGATGAAAATCTGCTTGATGCCGAATTTCTTCGCTTTCCTGCGCGCCGGTTCCACCTCTTCGCCCTGACCAATGTCGGCGGTGAAGGTGACGACTTCGCATTGATAGGTGTCCTGCAGCCATTTCAGGATGACCGACGTATCCAGTCCGCCGGAATAGGCGAGCACGACTTTCTTGATCCGCTTTTCTGCGCTTTTCTTCTTCACGTTGTCCCTTGTATTCGTTCAATCATGTCTTGTTTGGATTGTCGCCGTCTTCCATGTCGCCCTCAAAGACGCCATCCACCCATTCCCCGACGAACAACCGGCCGTCCGAGGTTTTATACTGCCCATGGCCGTGAGGCTGGCCTTCCTTCCATTGCCCTTCGTACCAGCTTCCGTCCGGAGCGTCGTAGCGGCCATCGCCATCCTGCAAACTGTGCTTCCATTCGCCGGCGTAGCGACCGCCTTCCGCCCGGGTGAGCGTGCCCTTGCCTTCGGCCCAGCCTTCTTTCAGTGTGCCTTCGTAGCGGTCCGCGGCCTTGCCGTTGATGTACCACTCGAGCAGACCTTCACCGTCAGCCAGGCCGTTCTTGCAAGGGCCATTCCAGTTGATGGACTCCCCCGGCTGCGGGAAGGGATTGGCAACCTTGCAACCGCTTTTGTCGGCTATCCAGGAAACATCGTCATTGGCACACAGGCCGGCAAGCGGAATCAGCAATGATAGAACCAATGCAATTCGGGGAATGCTCAATCGGATCATGTTCACTCCTTCGACGGTAACTTGATTATTCCGGACAGCAGGCTTCATTTCATTCGCGCAGCGTATTTCCCCCGCTCCCTGCGGCTTTCGACACTGCCCGCCAAGGTGCGTTCTTCAAACGGATGCGACGATTCAGCCCCCCCTTGCGTTGGTCAGGCATTCACCTTTCCCAACAGCAGATACTCCATTAACGCCTTCTGGGTGTGGAGTCTGTTTTCCGCTTCGTCCCAGACTACGCTCTGGGGGCCGTCGATAACGGCCGCCTCGACTTCCTCTTCGCGATGCGCGGGCAGGCAATGCATGAACAGCGCGTCGCGCGCGGCGTGCTTCATCATTTCGACGTCCACCTGCCAATCCTCGAAATCGCGCTTGCGTTCCTCGTTCTCCGCCTCGAATCCCATGCTGGTCCAGACGTCCGTGGTGACGAGATGGGCGCCGCGGGCGGCTTCCATAGGATCGGAAAATTCCTCGTAGTGGTCGGTTCCGTACAGGCCGGCGCGTTCCGGTTCCACTTCGTACCCCGGCGGCGTGGAAACATGGACATTGAAATCGAGCACTTCCGCAGCCTGCAACCAGGTATTGCAAACATTGTTCGAGTCGCCGATCCAGGCGACGGTCTTGCCCTGGATCGGGCCGCGGTGCTCGATATAGGTGTAAATGTCCGCCAGGATCTGGCAGGGATGGTATTCGTTGGTGAGGCCGTTCACGACCGGCACCCTGGAGTGCGCCGCGAAGCGTTCGATGATGTCCTGCTCGAACGTGCGGATCATGACGATGTCGCACATGCGCGAGATGACCTGCGCGGCATCCTCCACGGGTTCTCCGCGGCCGAGTTGCGAGTCACGTGTGCTGAGGAAAATTGCTGATCCGCCCAGTTGGTGCATGCCGGCTTCGAAGGAAAGACGTGTTCGTGTACTCTGCTTTTCGAAGATCATCACCAGCGTGCGGTCGAACAGCGGGTGATAGGGCTTGTAGGCCTTGAATTGCTGTTTGATCCAGCGCGTACGTTCGAACAGGTGATCGAGTTCGTTGCGCGACAAATCCTTGAACTGCAGAAAATGTTTTGGAGACTGCATGTTCAGGTCGTCAATTTGCCACTGCCGTGTGGGCGGCGGCATTCAGAAAGTTCTTGATCAGCGCGGCGACACCGTCGATCAGCAACAGGACTTCCGCATCTTTCAGGTTCAACGGCGGAAGCAGCCGGACTACGGTATCCGCTGTCACATTGATCAGCAGGCCGGCGTCGAATCCGCGAACCACCAGATCACCGCACGGCCTGTCGAGTTCGATGCCGATCATCAGCCCTTTGCCGCGGATTTGCTTCACCCCGGCCGTGCCGGCGAGTTTTTTTGCGATACCTTCCCGGATATTCTGTCCGATCCTGCCGGCACGTTCGACCAGACCTTCCTCCTCGATGATCGCGAGCGTCGTGAGGGCGCAAACGCAACCCAGCGGATTTCCGCCGAAGGTGGAGCCATGCTTGCCTGGCGTAAATACATGGGCTGCGGCGCCGCGCGCCAGGCAGGCGCCAATGGGGAAACCGTTGCCGAGTCCCTTGGCCAGGGACATAACGTCCGGCCTGATGCCAAGATGCTGATGCGCGAACCACTTTCCGGTTCGCGCCATGCCGGTCTGTACTTCATCGAGCATCAACAGCCATCCCTTTTCATCGCAGATCTTGCGCAGATGCGGAATATAGCGGTCTTCCGGAACATGGACGCCGCTTTCGCCTTGCACCGGTTCGACCAGCACCGCGACGATATTCGGATTGAACGCAGCCACTTGTTCGAGCGCGGGCAGATCGTTGTAGGGCACGCGCACAAATCCAGTCAACAGCGGTTCGAAACCCGCCTGCACCTTGCGGCTGCCGGTTGCCGACAGCGTGGCGATTGTGCGACCGTGGAAGGCCTGCTCCATCACGATGATGGCGGGAGATTCGACCCCTTTCTGGTGACCGTACAGACGCGCAAGTTTGATCGCCGCTTCGTTGGCTTCGCATCCGGAATTGCAAAAGAAAGCATTGTCCATCCCGGCGAGAGCGCACAGGCGGGCGGCGAGTTGCTCCTGCTCGGGGATTTCATACAGGTTGGATACGTGCATTGTGCGCGCGGCCTGCGCGGAAATTGCGGCGACCAGTCGCGGGTGGGCGTGCCCCACACCGCTGACCGCGACGCCGCTGACGCAATCGAGATAACGCTTGCCGTCGAGATCCCATAGCCATGAGCCTTCACCGCGCGAGAAGGCAATCGCCTGCCGGCCATAAGTTGTCATTACATGTTGCATCATGTCGCCCACCAAGCCGTTTTTGCCTGGCTCCAAAAAGCACACGGCGGCAAAAAGCCGCCGTGCGTGCCATTGAAAATGTTGGGGTTTTCAGGCCCTATATTTATCCGAATCGGTGCATGGAAGCAAGCGCTTTACCTTTCGAATTTCCCGTTCTTTCGGCGTGTTTGCGCGATCAGCCGGCTTTTTTTGCCTTGGTGGATCGATCGGGCAAATCGTCCACCGTAAATACCGCAACGCCTCGCGCATGCTTAATTGAAGTAAACGAGGCGCGTGCAATTCAGTGCGCCGTACCGAAGCAGTGGGACAGCCCCATTCTCGCCAAATATAGTGTTAAATATCAGTAATTTATGATACATTAATTGAATGAAGAAAGAAATTTGGTGCGCTGCAAAACATGATACGATGCGAGCGAATTCAGGATCTGAAAAATGTCCGGCCCGCCCATCGTAGAAATCCTCATCGTTGGTGTTACCACGGACGGTGAAACATTCCGGCCCAGCGACTGGGCCGAACGGCTTTGTGGCTGCATGTCTTTGTTCGGAGATGACCAGCGCATCAGTTATTCACCGTACTTGAAGCCGATCATCGCATCGGGCATAAAGTGTGTCGTGGTGGATCGCCGGCTCGAGCAAATGAGTCCCGAAGCGTTCAAATTCCTGATGGCGTTCTGCGGTGACAATGAATTGCAGGTAAGGGAAGGCAGGCTCGAAATCCGCCAGTCGCTGCAAGTTCGCAAGGACATCAGGGTGGCGTGACCGAATTTGCGCTGCAACTGCAGTGGTAAAACAAAAGGCCCGCGCATGCGGGCCTTTTGTTTTTGGCAGGTTCGCCTGATCAGGACATTGCCTTGATGGCCGCGGCCAGACGGCTTTTTTGCCGTGAAACGGTGTTCTTGTGCACGATGCGCTTGTCCGCGATCGAATCGATACGGCTTTGCGATGTTTGAAACTGCGCCTGGGCAGCTTTCTTGTCGCCAGCGGCGATCGCCTTTTTCACGTTCTTAATGGCGGAGCGTAATTCCGTACGCTGGCCAGCGTTATGGGCGCGGCGGTGTTCTGCCTGACGGGCGCGTTTCTTGGCGGAGGCTATATTGGCCATTAGGTCTTCCTTGAACCGGGGCTGCGAAAAGGGCGCTATGGTACTGTCCCGGCAGGGAGTTTGCAACCCGATAGTGGGGGTTCCTGCCGAAAAGCCCTGCGATCCTTTCGGGGCTGCTGCTTCACTGTGAGCCGGGCGGGCGGCACC
>JANXPQ010000038.1 GCA_025357235.1 Betaproteobacteria bacterium | reverse complement strand
TGGTCGCCTTCGTCGGCATACGGCTGCGCGATGACGGTGTTGGTCCACACCTTCAAAAGGAACTTCGTCGGGTCGCGGTCCGCCTCGAGGCGTTTCTCGACCGCCGTCTGCCACGAGTACCAACCCACCGGCGAGTACAGTGCGGAGAGGTGATAGCCGCGCCGGCGCGAATCCGGTACCGCCGCGATCCAGCGCCCGGCTTCGAGCATGCCGGTCTTCTGGTATTCGTCGATGCGCGCTTCACAGCTCACGCATTCGTACCAGACATCGGCAACTTCGCCGGTGTCGCGCTCGACCGCCCCCTCGGTGCCGGCGTCGACCTTGCGGATCTCGCCGGTGTCGGCCAGGGTGATCTCCCACACCTTGCCGGTTTCCCAGCGCATCTGTTCCCACACCAGTATCTGCTCGTGCGCGCAGTGCGGGCACGGCACGTAGTAGTGGCGCTTGTCCGATTTCAGCCAATGGCGCCAAATCTTACTGCGGCCCTTCTCCGTCGGCGTGGAGGTGCGGAAGATTTTCTTGCGCACGAAGGTGTCGGTGCGCTTTTCCGCGAGTTCGTCGGCCGGGCCCTGGCCGTCGACGTCATCCGGGTACTCGTCGACTTCGTCCTCGAACAGGTAGCGCACCGGCATCGATTTCAGTTCCGCCGCGCTGTTGGCGCCGGCGATCACCAGGACGCCGCCGGGGAACTCTTTCATCGTCACCGAGTTGGTCTTGTCGCGCGAGCTGTCGCTGATCTTGCCGCGCAGGCTGGGCGTGGATTCGATCATCTTCGACAACCGGGTGCGCGAGCTGCGCTTGCCGGTGTTCGAGGTCGGCAGCACCATCATCGCCGGGCCCGGCGCTTCATCCATCACGAAGCCGATGAAGTTGTTGCCGGTCTCGGTCTTCGATACCTGCGTGCCGGCGACGAAGGTCACCTCCTGGCACGGGTCACTCGGCGACAGCGCCTGCATGATCTCGCGCGTGGGCGGCACCCGCGACGTGCGCCACGGACCCGGCTCAGCCGAGGTCTCCGCCGGCAGGATGCGTTTCTCGTCAGCCCACTGGTCTATGGTGCGCGTCGGGTCCGGCGCGATCGCCTCGGCGAAGGTAATGCAGTCAAGCAGCCACGCGCTCGGCAGTCCCTCCGGCAGCTTCAGTGGTGGCATTAATGGAGAGTTCACTCAATACCCGCTTGATCTCGTCGGTCAACGCCTGGTGCACGCGCGTCGGATCGCGCTCGGCGGCCATAATGGTCGACACGCGATCGGGAATGTTCAGGAGCTTGTCGCGCAGCGTGCGGTAGCGGCGGAAGTTCGCCTCGCGCGAATCCGTCGCCGACACCAGCTGGCCCAGGTCCTTCAGGTATTCCAGCTCGGCCTGCTTGGACCGGAACTCTTCGGTGCGCGCGCGATGCTCGAGGTAGCCGTGGTCGTCCTTGCTTTGCCTCGCCTCGCCGCCGGCGAAGCCGTCGCCGTCATGTTTCGCGTGGAACAGATCATCGCCCACGGCCGGCGCCGGCACGCGTGACGCCGGGCCGTTGAAAGTGTTCAGTGGCGCAGCGCCGCTTCGTTCGGCCTGCGTCGGATCCGTGTTGGCGGCGTACTCGTCGACCGCCTGGCGCCAGAAGATGCCCACCACCTTGCCGGTGATCGCGTCGCGCTTCACCGACTTGATGCGCCCTTCCCCGATCGCCTGGATGATCGTCGGGTGGCTGCGGCCCACGCGCCTGCCGAAGCCACGGATGCTGTCGAGCTCGTCTTTCACTGGTAGCACCCGTGCGGTAACTTGGTAACCATATCGGTCGGGCCCGGTGGTAGGCCCGAACAAAATCAACGACTAGCGCTTTTCCGCGCTGTTCACATGCGCAATGGCAAAAGTCGGGGAAGGACCCGTGAAAATGCACAGACCCGAGGCCATGGGCACTCGGGTCTGTGGTTCGGGCTGCACTCATCAGGCGCAATGCTACAAGTTTGCGTGTTTTATACACATTCAGTGCGGACGATGCAAGTACTTTTTGCGATGGGCCTGGCATGGGGCAGGCTAGCCGCTTCAGTGTTGAGCCAGTCCATGATGCGCACGTGGGCCATCTGGATGCGATCGAACAGGGTGCGCCTGGCACACAGGCAGTCGCGCGCCTTCTGGTCGACGGTGCCGCTGCCCAGGTAGAACACCATGATCGCCGTCTGCAAAACAGGCGGTAAGTCGCCGACGGCTTGATGAATCTCCCAGGCAGCTTCGTCGATCAATGACGCATTGCCATTTCCGCCCCTGGCTTCGAGCCGCGTGTAACAGCACTCGCGCGGATAGCCCAATCCCCCGACCTTGCGCCTGGCGCACCAGTCCGCCCATTGGTTGCACCTGCCGTTGATGTACTCGATCACCTTGCCACCACTTTCTTGAATACCAGCGCCCGGATTCTTTCCTGCTCTGCCCGCTTCAGCGTTTCACGTTCAACACTTTCCCTTTGGCGTGCCGCCGCCGCATTGGCCTGCAGCTCGATGCGCTCCGCCACGTCGGCCGGGTCGCGCCACATCCAGGCTTCGAGGGTCTTGTCACTCATGGCCGTCCCATACGTCCCATACGTCCCATTGAAAAAAGGGGAGTTACGCGTGCGTGCGCGCGCGCGCGCGAAAAAAAACCCGCATGCAATGGGACAATGGGACGCCCCGTTGATTTATAAGGCCGTCCCATTGAATTTCTAATGGGACGGAGTTGGGACGCCAATGGGACGGATGAGCTCATTGCTCGTCCTTTTCGCTGTCCGGCCGCATATAAACCCACTCCCGGCTGCCGCCGCCGGAGCGTCTGCGTGGCCAGCCGATGCGCGCCATGATCCGGCCCACGCGCTGCTGCTCGGGCAAGGTCCACTTGCCCACTTCCAGGCGCAGGCAGCTGCCCATGATCTGGCGCACCGTCACCTTCATCAGCTTACCGCCGCCGCTGTCGGTATCGGGCTCATCGAGCCAGGCGCGGATCTTGTCCTCGTAGGCGTCGCCGATGTAGCGCTGCTCCTGCTGCTCGGTGAACATCACCGTCTCGCCGGCCGACACCCACCACTGCGTGCCCGCGCGGTACAGATGCAGCGCCTCGGCCCAGAGCTGGTCGCGGTCCTCGCGCAGTTCGTCGAGCGCGATGTAGCCGGCGGCGATCGACCAGTAGCGCCGGTTGCCGGTGTCATCTTTGAGATACGCCGAATGGTTGACCGAGCCGGCGAACACGCCCTGGCGCACCACCGTGATCGGCCGGTGGCCATACGGGCTGCGATAGCGATCCGACGTGCGCGAAAAAAACGCCTTCGATCGACTCGCGTCCGCGCGGTTGAAGCCATCGAGCTCGGCTAACTCCACGCACCACATGCCGCGGATGATCAGATTGCCGTCCGGCGTGCCGATTTCGAAGGCCGCATCGGTGAACCACGGATCGAACAGGATCTTGAACGCCGTCGACTTGCCCGCCCCTTGCTGCGCCTC
>JANXPQ010000448.1 GCA_025357235.1 Betaproteobacteria bacterium | reverse complement strand
AAATCGGGCTCGACAGGGACGTCGATAAAACGCGCGACCGCTTCGCCATCCTGGCGCGGGCGTGGTACCGCTTGCCTGAACGACGCGCTGAAGACGACAATCCAGACATTCCACATTATCTGGGCTACGGGGATTTGTTGTTCTTCTGGAGACACGGGGACAGCAATGCTTCCGCCCTCCTGCGCAATAATGCGCAGATACAGAACAATCGTGGCTCGGTGCAAATCAACTGGAGCTTACCCATCACGCGCGTTCCAAATTTGGACAATGTCACAGCTACGTCCTGGATCAATCACGAACTCAGATTTTACGTCCAGTTCTTCACGGGCTATGGTGAGACGCTGGTCGATTACAATCATTACCAGTCAACTATTGGCATTGGCATCATGCTGAGCGACTGGATGTAGCAATAGTTCGCTTCTTTTGAAAGTACAAACATGCCGACTTCTGAAGAATGTACCAAGGACACGTTGTAAAAAAATCCAATCAATGCTGGCCAAGGAATATTATTTTCCAATAGAGCGACTCAGCCCGGATCAGGCATTGGCCGACCTGGGCATCGACTCCCTGACCACGATCGAATTCATGTTCAAACTCGAGGATGAATTTTCTATATCGCTGTCCGAGGAGCGTGGCACTCTGAACACGGTACGGGACATTGCGAATTTAGTAGATGCCGTGCGGCACAAATAGAGGGGACAAACGTGGGACTGGGTGAAATCGGCGGTGATTTTTTTACCATGCCCGCTAACTGCGGTGGCCTTATGGGCGGCATGAGCGTTAGGAACAACTGGAAGTAAGCTACCGGCCTGTCGCAGACCAATCCTTCATGTTGAGACCGTTGTCGTCCAGCCAACACTCTCGGGCGAAGCGCAGCGTTTCGCGGGCCAGCGCTATGGTTGGCTGATCGTTTTGCAGGATAAGAAAGTCGCCACCGAGGCAGTCAGGAAAGTTGGCGACGTCGACGATCGAATAGAGGACCGCGCTGACTTCCGGGCGCTCCCGAGCCGCAAATGCAAATGGATGTGTCGAAATGCCTGTCCCGCTCGTCTTTGCAACGGTAGGAGGGCGCTGGTATTTCGACTCAATAATCTCGAGGCTTGTGCGATCAAGCGCGGCTATTTACCTAGCATCTTCAGTGGTGCGTGGCGTAACCACTCGGTCGGCAATCGCCATATGCCTTGACGACGACTCGTCTTCTCCGCTAGCGCCGGTCCGCATATAATGCACAGCGTGCGAACCCATCCTTCTCGTCTAACACTCCTGCTTTTTCGGCGCTGGCGTAAGCCTGCCGCCTAGATCAACCGCGCCGTTCGGCGGCACACTCATGGGAATCAGCCGCCGTCAAAAGCGGCTAATAGAGGGGGATATCGAACCCCATTCCCGACAGATGAAAATAACTGAATTAGTGAGATAGGATAATCATGCTGCTGATGATCGATAATTACGACTCCTTCACCTACAACCTAGTGCAATATTTCGGCGAACTGGGCGAAGACGTAAAAGTGGTGCGCAACGATGAAATCACCGTGGAACAGATAGCGGCTTTGAATCCGGAGCGCATAGTCGTTTCCCCGGGGCCGTGCACGCCCAACGAAGCCGGGGTGTCCGTGCCGGCCATCAGCCATTTCGCCGGCAAGATCCCGCTGCTCGGCGTCTGCCTCGGTCACCAGAGTATCGGCCAGGCGTTCGGCGGGCGCATCGTGCATGCCAAACAACTCATGCACGGCAAGGTTTCCGGCATCAGCCACAAGAACACCGGCGTGTTCCGGGAATTGCCCAATCCGCTGACGGCGACGCGCTATCATTCTCTCGTCATCGAGCGGGAGTCCCTGCCGGATTGCCTGGAAGTGACGGCGTGGACTGACGACGACGAGAT
>JANXPQ010000433.1 GCA_025357235.1 Betaproteobacteria bacterium | reverse complement strand
AGCATCTGCGGCAACTGCTGGAGATGCAGGAGCGCGCCGAGCAGACCTCGACAGTGGCGGAAATCCTCTACGTCGGGCGTGACCAGTTCAGCCGCAAGGTCATCATCGACAAGGGTTCCTCGCAGGGGATCGAGGAAGGGGCTGCCGTGGTGGACGATACCGGGCTCATCGGGCAGATCACCCGCACTTTTCCCTGGACAGCGGAGGTTTCGCTCATCAGCGATCGCGAACAGGTGGTTCCGGTACAGGTCGTGCGCAATGGACTGCGTGCAGCCGTATTCGGCATCGGCTACGACGGCGCACTCGATTTGCGCTTCATGCCGGTCAATACCGACGTCGAAAACGGCGATGTGCTGGTGACTTCCGGGATCGACGGCGTCTATCCGTCGGGACTGCCGGTCGCCGTCGTGTCGAATATAGAGCGCAATGCCGCCTATCCCTTCGCCAAAATAACCTGCACCCCGGCGGCCGGAGCGAACCGAAACCGGCAGGTACTGGTCATGTCCAGGCTGGCGCCGCTGCCCGACTATCCGGTCGCAGCGGAAACCAAAAAAGGCAAGGCCAGGAAGGCGAGGAAAGGCGGATGATGCACTCGCCGATGTTCGGCAGACTGACCGGCAGCGAAGAAATCCTGCTGCCGGTGAAACCGTTCTACATTGCAGTCACGCTGTTCGTCGCAATGATGATCAACCTGCTGCCGCTGACCGGCTGGGTGCTCACACTGCGCCCGGACTTCGTTGCACTCGTGCTGCTCTACTGGGGCATATTTCAGCCGCGCAAGATCGGTTTTTTGCCGGCTTGGCTGCTGGGCCTGGCAATGGACGTTGCCGACGGCAGCCTGTTCGGACAACACGCGCTGGCCTACTCGGTGATGATGTTCGCCGCGATCGCCCTGCATCGGCGGGTGTCGATGTTCGACATGCGCCACCAGATCCTGCATGTGTTGCCGATCCTGCTGGTCATGCAACTGATCGTGCTTGGCGTGCGCCACGCAGCCGGCGGAGAGTTTCCCGGCTGGTGGTATTTCCTGTCCAGCATAACCGGCGCGCTGCTGTGGCCGGCGACCGACCTGCTGCTGAAGATTCCACTGCGCCAGCGGCCCGACCCGGACGAGGCGTGAGCGGGCGCAGAACAAATCCGGCCTCAACCGCCGTCCGGCGATGAATCGTACCGTCGAGCTTCGCGATCACCAGCGCGAGCTGTACTACTTCCAGCTGAGGCTGGCGATAGTCGGCGGCGCGGTTCTGTTTGCCTTCTTCGTCCTGCTGGTGCGTTTCTTTTACGTGCAGGTCATCCAGCATGACTACTACCACACGCTTGCCGAGCAGAACCGCATCTTCATCGTGCCGGTGGTACCCAACCGCGGGCTGATCCTGGATCGCAACGGCGTCGTGCTGGCGCATAACTTCGCAGCCTATACGCTGGAGATTACGCCTTCCCTGGTGGCCGACCTCGAACAGACCATCACCGAGTTGTCCGCCCTGGTGGAGATCACGCCGAAGGACCGCAAGCGTTTCCAGAAATTGCTCGAAGAGGGCCATGATTTCGCCAGCATCCCGATCCGCACGCGGCTGAACGACGAGGAAGTGGCGCGCTTCGCGGTGAACAATTACCGGTTCCCCGGCGTGGAAATCAACGCCAGGCTGTTCCGCCACTATCCGAATGGCGAGATTGCTTCGCACGTGGTCGGCTACATCGGCCGCATCAGCGACAAGGATGTCGACGATCTGCGCACCCAGGGTACGGCCGCCAACTACAGCGCGTCCGACTACATCGGCAAGGTGGGGCTCGAACAGCGCTACGAGAAGGAGCTGCGCGGGGTTACCGGTTATGAACATGTCGAGACCGATGCCAACGGGAAATCAGTGCGCACGCTGCGCAGCATTCTCCCGGTTTCGGGCAACAATCTGACCTTGGCGCTCGATGCGAAACTGCAGCAAGTCGCCGAGCAGGCATTCGGCGAACACCGCGGAGCGCTGGTGGCCATCGAGCCATCCACCGGCGGCGTGCTGGCATTGGTTTCCAAGCCCGGGTTCGATCCCAATCTTTTCGTCGAAGGCATCGATCCGCAGAACTGGGATGCGCTGAATAACTCGCCAGACCATCCCCTCAATAATCGCGCGCTGCAGGGCATGTATCCGCCCGGGTCGACGTTCAAGCCATTCATGGCGCTGGCCGGCCTCGAACTGGGCAAGCGCAAGCCGGGCTTCACCATTAGCGATCCGGGCTACTTCGTGTTGAGCGGCGGGGGCGGCCACGTCTATCGCGACTGGAAAGCCGGCGGCCATGGCATCGTGGATCTGCACAAAGCCATCGTGCAGTCCTGCGACACTTATTTCTACGGACTGGCGCAGGACCTTGGCATCGACGCCATCCACCAGTTCATCGGTCAGTTCGGATTCGGACAGAAGGCCGTCATCGACATAGATGGCGAAGTCGCCGGCCTGCTGCCTTCGCAGGAATGGAAGCAGCGCCGCTTCCAGCAGAAGTGGTTCGTCGGC
>JANXPQ010000384.1 GCA_025357235.1 Betaproteobacteria bacterium | reverse complement strand
GCGATCATGGGTCACCGCGACCACGGTGCCGGGGAATTTCTGCAGGAACTGCTCCAGCCAGTCCACGCTTTCCGCGTCGAGGTGGTTGGTCGGCTCGTCAAGCAAAAGCATGTCCGGCTTGGATAGCAGCAGGCGGCACAGCGCCACGCGGCGTTTCTCCCCGCCGGAGAGATTGGCGATCTTCGCATCCCAGGGCGGCAGTCGCAGCGCATCGGCGGCGATCTCGAGCTGGTGTTCGACATCAGTGCCGCTGGCCGCGAGAATTCCTTCGTATTTCGCCTGCTCGGTGGCAAGTTTGTCGAAGTCCGCATCCGGCTCCGCGTACGCCGCATAGATTTCATCGAGCTTCTGCTTCGCTTCCATCACTTCGCCCAGGCCCCCTTCGACCGATTGGCGCACGTTCTGCTCGGGATCCAGTTGCGGTTCCTGGGGCAGATAGCCGATGCGCAGGTTCGGCATCGGGATCGCTTCGCCTTCGAATTCCTTGTCCTCCCCCGCCATGATTTTCAGCAGGCTGGACTTGCCGGAACCATTCAATCCCAGCATGCCGATCTTGGCGCCGGGGAAAAAAGACAGCGAGATGTCCTTGAGGATGACGCGCTTGGGGGGCACGACCTTGCCCACGCGGTTCATTGTGTATACGTACTGAGCCATGGAATGCGGATACCGTTGCGGTGCTGGGGAAGGCCGGGATTATAAGCGAGTGGGGGAAGGGCCGTGCCCCCATCGGGGATGGCGGGCCGCGGCGATAAATGTCGTGAATGTCGTGGAACAGGGGCGCGAATGCCGTAAAAAGGGGGGAAGTTAGGCATTATTCACAGCTTGATGCGTCGAAATGAATTCGGCCGCGCCACATGCGATCACGGCAGGCGCAGTCGGCGACGTGACCGGATCGGAATGAGGCTGCCGGTCGACCGGTAATTTCCCGGTAAGGTTACATAAGGTTCCAGTAAGGATGCCGCAATAGAATGCGCGCTTCGCGTTAAAACCCCTCCGCATGTCCTGTTCATGTACAAATCGTCTTTGGTTCTGGTTGCCGCGCTCGCAAGTATCCCCTGTGCGGCGTCCAATGATAGCGATCAGGGCTCGATTGCACTGACGCTGTCGGCGGCGGAAACGTTGCTCGTTTCACAGAATCGCGACCTGATTGCTTCACGGCGGGCGCTGGTGGGTGCGCAAGCCGACCGGCTGACCGCAGGCCAGCGGCCGAACCCGGAGCTCTCGGTTTCGACGCTGTCGATCGATCCGCGCCGCATCGGCGCCGGACCTCCCTGGGAAAAAAGCGCGGATACCGCATTGCAGATTTCACAATCGATCGAACGCGGAGGCAAGCGCGATCTGCGCAGCGCAGCCGCCGATCACAACGTGCTGGCGGCGGCCCTGGATGTCGAGGAAACGCAGCGACAGCAAAGATTCATGCTGCGGCAGGCGTACTTCGATCTGCGTCTTTCCCAGGAACGCGTATCGATCAGTCGTGAAACGGTCATGGCGTTCCGCAGAACGCTCGACGCCGCCAATCTGCGGCTCAAGAGCGGCGACATTGCATCGGCGGATGTATCCCGAATCACGGTCGACGCGCTGCGCGCCGAGAACGACCTGCGGCAGAACGCAGCCGATCTCGAACGCGCAAGGGTGGCTCTGGCCTATTTGATCGGACTGGAGGCACGGGCCGCAGGCATCGAGGCAATCGATCCCTGGCCCGATCTGGCACCGCTTCCCGACATGCCGGGAAACGAGGCGCTGGACGCTCGCCCGGACGTGCGTGCGGCCGCCGAGCGTGCGAACGCGGCACGCAAGGCGGCGCAACTGGCTGTCGCACAGCGCTCGCGCGACGTCACCGTGTTTGCGCAATTCGAGAGATTTCCCGGGCAGCAGCAGAACAACACCATTGGATTCGGCGTCAGTGTACCCCTGTTCCTGAACTATTCTTACGAAGGCGAGATTCGCCGTGCGGAATCCGATCGGTATGCCGCGCAGGACAATGTCGAGCGCGTGCGCGCACTGGCTCGCACGGAAATCGCGCGCGCATGGTCAGACCTCTCGTCGGCCCGCGAGCGGGTCGACCGATTCGAAGGGCAACTTCTCGCTTCCGCCCGGAGGGCCGCCGATGCTTCGGAGTTTGCATACAAACGCGGGGCGCTCGGGGTGATGGATCTGCTCGATGCCCGCCGTTCGCTGAACGCAACCCAACTCGACGCGGCAGCCGCTCACGCCGATCATGCGAAGGCATTGGCTTCATGGCGCGCAGCTGTCGGAAACGCCGTGGCTGAGCGATGAGGACGATAGTCGTATGTCTTTCGCTCGCATTTATCATCGGCGGATGCAACAGCAAGGCCGAGCCGCAGCCGTCCGAGAAGCCGGTCGCCGAGGGCGAAAGAATAATATTTCCCCGCGACAGCAAACAATTGTCCGCATTGATGAGCGTCGCCGTCGAGCCCGAGGCCGGCCGCGCTGTGACGGTTCCAGGCCGGGTGGTGTGGGATGAAACTCGGACCTCGCGCGTATTTTCTCCGGTTTCGGGTCGTGTAGTCGCGCTCAAAGTGCGGCCGGGAGATGTTATTCGCCGGGGACAGGCGCTTGCGCTCATTTCCTCCCCGGATTTCGGCCAGGCCCAGGCCGAGTTCAGAAAAGCAGGCGCCGATTTCGTGCTTGCCGGTAAAAGCCACGCCCGCGCGCGCGAGTTGTACGACGCTGGTGTGATCGCCCTCAAGGAATTGCAGGCGGCCGATGCCGACCTCGAGCGCGCGCGCGTTGAACGTGACCGCACTCTGGCGCGCGAGAAATTGTTTGGCGCCAGCGAGGAGGTCGATCAGCAGTTCCGTCTCACTTCGCCGGTCGCCGGAATGGTGATGGAAAGCAACGTCAATCCCGGACAGGAAGTGCGGCCCGACCAGGCGCAACCCGGCACCCCGGCGCTGTTCGTGATCAGCGATCCGTCGCGGCTGTGGGTGGCCCTGGATGTCCCGGAAAATCTCGCCGAAGTATTTCGGCCCGGTATGTCGGTGAGTGTTCGCACGCCGGTCTGGCCGGATTTGGTGTTCGCCGCGAAAATCGATTACGTCGCGGCTTTCATCGATCCCGCGACGCATGCAGTGCAGGTACGCGCGACCATCTACAACCGCGATCGCAAGCTGCGTGCAGAAATGTATGTGACTGCCGGAGCGACGATCGCGAAGTCGGGAGCATTGCGCATTCCTGCGACGGCCGCCCTTCTGGTAGGCGACCGCTACTATGCCTTCGTGGACGAATCTGAAGGTCGCTACCTGCGACGCGCATTGCAGGTAGAGGAAGCCGGCTTCGGCACGATGCGCGTGATCAGCGGTCTCGCTCCCGGTGAGAAAGTGGTCAGCGACGGCGCGCTGCTATTGCAGCAGATACTCTCTGCAAAGCGCTGACCGGGGTTCCGCATGATCAAGCGCCTCATCGGGTTCGCGCTGGGCCAGCCGCTGTTTGTCATCCTCGGATTGTTTGTTTTCGTCGGCGGCGGCCTGATTGCATTCAAGAACCTGCCGGTCGAAGCCTTTCCCGACGTCACCGATACGCAGGTCACGGTCATCACGCTGTTTCCCGGGCGTGCCGCCGAAGAGGTGGAAAAGCAGGTCACGATACCCCTGGAAGTAGCGCTATCCGGCATTCCGAATGCGGTACGCCTGTTTTCGCATACGCAGTTCGGGTTGTCCTATCAGGTGGTCACATTCAACGACAACGCCGGCGACTACTTTTCCCGCCAGCTGGTTGCAGAACGCCTGCACAACGTCGATCTTCCCGACGGCGTCCATCCGGACATGGCGCCGCTGACGTCGGCGATCAGCGAGATCTATCGTTACCGGGTGCAGGCCGACAACCTTTCGTCGGCCGAATTGCGCACGCTGCAGGACTGGGTGATGGAACGCCAGCTCAAGACCGTGCCCGGCGTCGCCGACGTGGTGAGCTTCGGCGGCCTGGTCAAGACCTATGAAGTGCAGCCCGATCTGTCGCGCATGCGCCATCTCAAAATCCCGCTGCAACAACTCGCCGCGGCACTCGGGCGTTCCAATGCGAATGCGGGCGGTGGCTATGTCGAGCACGGACGCCAGCAGTTTCTGATCCGCGGCATCGGCCTGCTGCGCTCTGCTGCGGATATCGAGAACGTCGTGGTAGCCCAGAACAAGGGCGTGCCAGTGCTGGTACGGGACATTGCACGGGTGAGCGTCGGCGCGATGCAGCGGCAAGGACAGGCCGGGCAGGACGACAACGACGACATCGTCTATGGCGTGGTGCTGATGCGCAAGGGCGAAAACCCTTCGCTGGTACTCGATGCGCTGAAACGCAAAGTCGCGGAAATCAACCGCTCTCAGCTGCCGCCGGGCGCAAAAGTCGTCCCTTTCTACGATCGCACGTGGCTGATCGAAAGAACGCTGAGGACGGTGTTCACCAATCTCCTGGAAGGCGCGTTGCTGGTCTGCCTCGTGCTCTATCTGTTCCTGTCCAATGCGCGCGCGGCTGCGATCGTGGCTGCAGTAATTCCGCTGGCGCTGCTGGGCACCTTCCTCGGCTTGAACTTCGTCGGCATTCCCGCGAACCTGCTGTCGCTCGGCGCGATGGATTTCGGCATCATCGTTGACGGTGCAGTGATCGTCGTCGAGCACATATTTCAGCAGCTTTCGCGATTGCCTCCCGATTCTGATCGCAAGGAGCGCTTGAATTCCGTGCTGCAATCGGCCACCGAGGTGGGGCGGCCGACGTTCTTCTCGATGATCATCATCATCGCCGCGCACATTCCCATCTTCACGCTACAGCGCCAGGAAGGCCGCATCTTTGCGCCGATGGCCTACTCGGTCACGTCGGCGTTAATCGCGTCGCTGTTGGTCTCGCTCACGCTGGTGCCATTGCTGTCGCTGTGGCTGCTTGGCGGACGCACATTGCCGCACGGAGAGAATCGCCTGCTGCGCACCTGCAAGGCCATGTACGCGCCGATGCTCGCGTGGGCGCTGGCTCACGGCAGGACGCTGTTCGCCGCCGCCGCGGTCGCTCTCGTCGCCTGCGGCTTTGCCGCCACGCGGCTCGGCACGGAATTCCTGCCGGAACTCAATGAAGGCAGCATCTGGGTCAACGTGCAGCTGGAACCGAGTGTGTCCATTGGCGAAGCGGCATTACAGGTGCGGCACATTCGCGACCTGTTGCGCAGGACGCCTGAGGTGGAAAGCGTGTTTTCCAAGCTTGGCCGGCCCGAAGACGGAACCGATCCAAAGCTGGCGAGCCAAGTTGAGGCACTGGTCGTATTGAGGCCCGAGGAAAAATGGCGGCCCGGCGTGACCAAGCAGGACATTCTGGCGGAACTTGACGCCTCCACAGACCTGGTGCCAGGCATCGAGGTGAGTTTTTCCCAGCCGATCCGGGACAATGTGCTCGAAAGCATCTCGCAGGTGGATGGACAGATTGTCGTCAAAGTGGTGGGCGACGATCTGGCCAAGCTCAATACCATCGGACGGGCCTTAGTGGGTCAAGTCCGCGGAGTCGACGGCGTAGCGCGCGCGTTCATCGATCGCGACGGCCAGCTTCCGCAGTACCGCATCGAGATCGACCGCGCACGCGCCGCGCGCTACGGGCTCAATGTCGGCGACATCGAGGATGTGATCGAAACCGCGGTGGCCGGGAAGGAAACGACATCGATCTGGGAAGAGGAGCGGCGCTTTTCCGTGGTGCTCCGTCTCGGTGAGGCAGAGCGGCAGCCGGCGCGGCTGGAACATCTCACGATAGCGACCCCCGACGGCGCATTCATTCCGCTTTCGCAGGTGGCGGATTTCCGTGTCGAAAGCGGCGCCATGGATATCGCGAGGGAGAACGGCCGCCGCGTTCTTTCGGTGGGCATTTTCATTGCGGGGCGCGACATGGGCAGCGTCGTGCACGACATGCAGGAACGCGTGGCCAAAGCCGTGACGCTGCCGGTGGGTTACCAGATTTCCTGGTCGGGAGAGTTCGAAAATCAGGAACGAGCGATGAAACGGCTGGCGTGGGTCGTGCCGCTCTCGATCTTCATCATCTTCGTCCTGCTGTTCGATGCTTTCAACTCGCTCAAGGACGCGACGCTGATCATCGCCAACATTCCGTTCGCGATGATCGGCGGCATATTCGCGTTGCTGTCGAGCGGCATCCCGCTCTCGGTGTCGGCGGCGATCGGGTTCATTGCGCTGTTCGGGCAGGCGGTACTGAACGGCGTTGTCATGCTGTCCCACTTCGGCCGTTTGCGCGAACAGGGGGAAAATCTGTACGACGCGGTGTACAAAGGTTCTCTGGATCGCCTGCGGACCGTCATCATGACCGCACTGTTGGCAATGCTCGGCCTCCTGCCGATGGCACTTTCTCACGCCATCGGCTCGGAAACCCAGCGACCGCTGGCGATCGTCGTGATCGGTGGACTGGTATCAGCCACTTTCCTCACGCTGCTGGTGCTGCCAGCACTCTATCTGTGGGCGCACCGTCGCGACGGCCACCCGATCCGCGACGCCGCGACGTAGCGCGTTCTTCTCCGGCCGCGGAGTTGATGTCCCGCAGCCGTCTACTCCACATCCAGGCAACGACGCCGGGAATTACGTGGCTGGCCTTGATGAGCACTGCGGTTTGCTTGCCCGGGTACGCCACGTTACGGCAGTTGTCACTACTCAAGCAGCGACCTCGCTCGACCTGAAAGTCGGATCGCCCCGTGACCGCCCCGCGCGTCGCAGTGCTGCGGCGATCCGTTCCTACATCGGAGCCGGTTTGCACTTCCCGATGATTGGCTTCAGCATCTTCTCGAAGTCCTCGCGCAGGATTGTGCTCTGGATCGGATGCAATCCGGTTTCGCTTATCCCTTGCTGCTTTCTGAACCAGATGCGCTGGTTTCCCACGATCCCTATCGCCAGGGCGGGCGGGTCCACGAACGAAACGAGTTTTACGACACCGAATCCGCGTTCCGGCTTGAAACCAAGCTTGTTCACAGTGATCTCCCAGAGATCGTTAGCGCTCATCTTCGAATAGACGCAGTCGAGCGGGTGCTCGTTGTCGTCGAAGAAGAATGCGTACACCACGAGGTTGTGACCCGTGGGATTGATGATTTGCAGCCACGTCGTCGCGTCTTCCCGCATTTCATAGGTGCCCGTCAAATAGCAGCTTGCAGAACCGTCGGGTGCGGCACCTTTGCACTCTTGGGCGAAGGACGGCGTGGACGCTACCGCCAGCAGGAATCCAAGACGGATCAACCACGATTTCCTCGCGCCGTCGAGAACATTGCCGAACAGGGTTCCGGGTACCGGGCTCATGATCATGACCTCCTCTGAAACGAGTAAATGGATGATTCCGGGGACCAAGCTACGCCCCGTGCTGTTACAGATGACTTACAGTCAGCGTTAATTTGCGTCGGGGAGTATTGGCGGGGCACGGACCCGTTCCGATCCTGCTGCGATTGGGACAAGCCGTTCGGTTCAGGAATTGACTAAGAAAAGTTATGCAGGCCTGAGGCAGCCCGGATTTCGTATTGCCGTATTCCCCTCAGCTGTGCTTTGCCGAGGAAAACCGGGAACGGTATTCGCTCGGCGTGACGCCCACCTTGCGCAGGAGGCACCGGCGCATCGTTTCCTCGGATCCGAAACCGCACTTGGCTGCGATGCGCTTGACGGGCAGGCGGGTGGTGGCGAGCAACTGGCGCGCTGCCTCCACGCGCATTTTTTCCATGGCGCGCGCGGGCGTCTGCCCCGTCACCGCGCCGTAGTGACGCAGAAAAGTCCGCTCGCTCATCCTGGTGCGCGCTGCGAGCGCTGGGACCGAGAGATCCTCGTCGAGGTGGCCGGCGATCCAGCTATGCAGGTGATCGAGACGGCTGTCGCCTTGCTGCAACGCGAGCGCGGCACTGAACTGCGATTGGCCGCCGGGACGTTTCAGGAATACGACCAGGTCCCGCGCGACCGCCATCGCGGCGGCATGTCCGATGTCTTTTTCGACCATGGCCAGCGACATGTCGATCCCGGCTGTCACGCCGGCAGAGGTCCAGACCTTGCCGTCCTGCAGGAATATCGGATCGATCTCCACGCGCGCCTTCGGATAGCACTGGGCGAGTTGCTCGCATTCAGCCCAGTGCGTCACGACGTGCTTGCCGTCGAGCACGCCCGCTGCGCCGAGAACCCACGCACCGGTGCAGACGGATGCGACCCGTTTCGCCGCCGAGGCACGCGCGACCAGCCAGGAAATCAGTCGCTTGTCCTGCGACGCCGCGCGAACGCCCGCGCCTCCGGCGACAATGAGCGTATCGACCGGACGCCCCGGGGGGGGAGAGGCTTTCGGCCAGGAGGGCGAGCCCGGATGACGAATTGACCGGGGATGACCTCGCGACCACGCGAATTGAATAGTGCGCCGGCTTTCCCGACACGCGCAGCGCTTCGTTGGCCGACGCGAAGACCTGCAGCGGCCCCGTGACATCGAGCACCTGGACGTCCGGGAAGGCGACGATCTCGACGGTGTGGCGTGGCGGAATTCGAGGGATCTTTGTCATTTACGACAAAGCCTAGCATGCTAGCCTGCGTGCGTCGATAAACCAGGAGAATGCGATGGCTCTCGAACTGCGGCCCAACTGCGAATGCTGCGACCGTGACCTTGCGCCGGCTTCAACGGACGCACGGATCTGCTCCTACGAATGCACGTTCTGCGCCGATTGCGTGGAGAACGTGCTTCTGAACGTTTGCCCGAACTGCGGCGGTGGCTTTGTGCCGCGGCCGATTCGCCCGGCGATCGAATGGCGTCCGGGGCTTTCCGTTGCCAAGCGCCCGCCTTCGGACAAGCGGCGGTCCCTGAGTTATAGCCGCGAGGACATCGCTGCCCACAGCCGGAGGATCAAGGACATTCCGCCGGAAAAGCGATGAGCGTCCAGACCAGGGTAGCGGCCTAGCTGATCCGGCCGGTTTTCACGAACTCGAGCGAGGTCCGAAACAGCGGGAGATGCTTCTCGTAGTCGGCCATCTCGGCGCAGTTGATCTGTATCCATTCCCTCGTGCTTGTAATGCCACCGGGCTGAAACGGGACGACGTCGTTCCTCGAGAAATGCAATTCGGTCGCAGTGGCAGCGGGCAGGCGCAATCCGACGCCGTCGCCGCTGATGCAGGCGAACATCTTGTCGCTGACGAAATAGGCGTCCAGGCCATTGATTTTTCTTGCGCTGACGCCTGGGAGATTGAGAAGAAGCGCGTCGATCTGCGCCTTGCGATCGGACTTGATAGTATCGGCAGTCACAGGAGATCCGTCGGGTTGTCATGAACAGAACGATTGAATCATATACGCCAATTCCGAACGTTGCTGACGCCACATCGGCAAGGCCATTGACCTGGCCCCGGCGCCGGGCACGTCGGAATTTTATTCGAAGCCGCTCTGCGATATCGACCAAGTTGATGGCGGCAGGAACGAAGAACAGACTGGCCGTGAGAGGTCAGGCTGGTACGTTGCGCGCCGCCCGATACGTTGCGCGCCGCTACGAGAACGTCAGGAATCGGCCGAATGCGCGCAGTCGCGCAGCCCTGCTCCGGCACCTGGTTCGGACGCCAGGCTGTGCGGTTTGCCGTACATACGTACCTATCCGATTGGCGGATACTAACGCTTATAAGGGTACTTTGGCGGGTCCCTGGCCGAACTGATTCTTCTGCGCTCCTTCCGCGATTGTTACGCGGGATCCGGTTCCATAATAATTCGATGGTTGTTCACATGGAAAGTGTTGTGCCGAAAATCGGTGCTGGCGATGGTATCTCCGAAAAACCGGGCGGCCCTGATCGACAGGCTCCCGGTCAAGGCGGAGCCGCACGCGCCGTGGCTC
>JANXPQ010000378.1 GCA_025357235.1 Betaproteobacteria bacterium | reverse complement strand
CTACGCGAGGCTGAAGTTCGGGAAGGGACGATTGCCGACATTCTCTGGCATGTTCGCCCTGGGATGACGGCGCACTACTCGGTGGCGCAGGTTGCCGAGTTGGTGGACGCGCTAAACCGGATCACGGATGAGCGCAGTCGGACGAATCGCAGCCTGGCAATGATTGCACGGGAAGCTCGCGGGGAGAAAAGTCCCCATAAAGTCCCCATGCAAATAAAAAACGGCTAGACGTTTTCGCATCTAACCGTTTGAAGTATCTGGCGCGCCGGACAGGATGAATCTGGGCACTGGATTGAGGTCGTTTCGTTAGCTTGATTGGCTACTTTCCGCCCGACGTAGTTCAGCGAAGATCTTATGCGTCGATAATGACCATTATCGCAAGCAGCTCGGCTGACGTTAACGGAGCTTGGCCGGTGGTCTCGCTTGCTTGTGCGCCTCGTGTGGCAGAGCACAGAGTTTTGAGCGGTCAGTAAGGTGCTGTCGTGAGCATGAACTGGTTGGTCCGCTAGCGGTTCAACTCCTTTATTGCGTCGTCCATCGCCGGGCCGGGGTAAGCGGCTATCAAAGCCGTAACTGAGCCCTTTTCAACTCATCTACTTACGGCGTAATTACGAAATTGCTGACGATAAAGGCGACGAGTACTACGTAGTTTCCAGCCTTTTCCACAGACGTGATGCTAAGAATGACGGAACACCGATGGCGGCACACGAGATTGAAAAAGCAACGGCCCGAATTAAAGAGAAGATGCCGGCCTTCGATTACGCAAGAGCGTTAGACAGAGTGAGAGATAAGGCCACATTGCTCGCTGTGTAAGCCATGGCCTGCCAGTATTTCAAAAAGTACCCGCCCGAGTTCGAAAGATTCAAACCGACCTGCCAGAGTGTTGAACTGCAGAATTGCAGCACAGAAGAACTGCGGGCGGGCTGGAGCGCAAGCGTGCACTGCTCGAACACGAAGCTCGGGTCAGGGGATTTTAAAGTCGGATCTACGCGCAAGAGCAAGGACGGCTCGGCTTGGGTTCATGAGCAAATTCCCGCCTGCGCGCCGATCCTGTCAGTCGAATTGCATGAATTCACGGCCCAAGGCGGGAAGTCAGCGACGAATCTTGTCGTGGGTGGTCCAGTCGACGTCGCAGCAGATGACGAATTGTTTTTCGTCGATGCACGTCGCAATTGAAAAAGTCACGCAGTGCGGATAGCCGGTCAGGGAGCAATACTGACGCGTTACCTGCACGACTTGCGGCTCTTGCATCGCGCGGCGAAAAAAATCCCTGCGAGACCACTCTCCCGCCGGCCGTCCGGCAAGGGCATGGAAGTCCACGCCCGGCGCGCGCGGAGCAGTAAGTGAAAAGACCTCAGCGCCGATCTGCTTGCCCTGCGCGTCGAGCATGAAGCAGCGGATGGTGCCGGGAATCTTCAGGATTTCCTGGCAGCGGGCTGCAAAATTGCCCGTCGTCCTGACTGATGAAGCAATCTGTTGCAATGCATTGACGAACGGACGGCGTTCTTCGCGGTAGCGGCTGATGTCCGCGGGCGACGCATTGCGCAGATTCTTGATCTGCGAGGAATACAACGCTTCGTCCTCGAGAGAAAGCCTGGCCGATGCCTCGGCAGGCCTGGCAGCGACATTCTTCTTCTTGTAGGTACTCCACAGGCCATCCAGCAACTCGCCGGGCGGGACGAAATTCTGGATTGTTTCCTGCAACGGGCCGAAGAAATATCCGCTGCCGAAATCGGCGTCCGTGTCGAGTGCGATCAACGCCTCTGTTTCCGATTCGATGCCTTCCATAAGCACCAACGTCCCCATTTCGTGCAGCAACGACACCGCGCGGGGCAAGATTTGGCGGACGCGCTGCTCTGTAACGGTTCTGGCAATCATCGATCGTCCTATTTTCACCATTGTCGGCGCGGTGTGCCAGACGGTGTCGAGATTGGTGTTGTCAACGCCGAAGTCATCCACGGCAATCAAGCAACCGAGTCCGCGATATGCGCTTATGGCGTCATCCAGCCGCTCGTTCTCCAGCGCTGAACCGGGAATATCAATCATGATCCGATCGGCCGAAACACTGTAATGACGAAATAGCGCCGCGAGAAATTCGGCGCTGTTCCCGTAGTCGACGAAGACCTCGGGATGCAGGTTAATGAGCAACAAGCCTTTCGACGCATTTGCGTTGAAGAAATTGTGGACGTGCATCGTTGTGGACAGCAAATCCAGCATGGCTGTTTCGGCATAGTTCTCTACCGGACCGAACAGAATTGCCGGAGAGACAGCCCTGCCGCTCGGATCGTTTCCGCGCAGATTCGCCTCGAAACCGACAATCTGATTGTGCGGCAAGGCGAAAGTCGGCTGAAACACGGTTTTCAATTCCAGATCGTTGAACCATCCGAACGCGACCCCGGATCGTTCGGAAATCATGCTTTGGATAAAGTCCAATGTGTAACCGCGTGCAGGAGCATTCATGACATTCCTCTGAAGTGCATTGTCGGCACTCGACATCATTAAGCCTGCGTTTCCATGCAATATCAACGATCAGGGTCCCGCTATGGGGTGCCGAGTGGCGCAGACGGCTCCCCGTGGTGTGATTTTTTGGTGACTTCAGTTGTGAAGGCCTACGATGTCGCTTCGTAAACCATTGTTAATTTGCGCGCCGGACACGATGAATCTGGGCACTGGTCGGAATCGTTATTACTTCCTTGAGTTCAGTGCCTGAACTACTGACTTAGCTTGCCATCAGGCAAAATGTAATTGGAAGATACGGCCTTGACTTCTTCCCAGCCTCTATCCGCATAGCCTGTATAGATTACACCGACTAACCGCCAACCCCATTCGCCGTTATCAAACCATGGCTGAAGCATCGGTCCGCCGCTAAGACCGCTTAAGCTATAGCCTTCCGGAG
>JANXPQ010000374.1 GCA_025357235.1 Betaproteobacteria bacterium | reverse complement strand
TGGGCGCGCCGAAGAGCTCAACTGGGAAATATTCAAGGACACGCTGATCGAACAGGCGGAACAGGGTGTCGACTACTTTACGATTCACGCGGGCGTGCGGCACGCCTACGTTCCCCTGACCGCAAAGCGCATGACCGGCATTGTTTCGCGCGGCGGTTCAATTCTCGCCAAATGGTGTCTCGCGCACCACAAGGAGAACTTCCTTTACACGCATTTCGAGGATATCTGCGAGATCATGAAAGCGTATGACGTGTCGTTCTCGCTGGGCGATGGTTTGCGGCCGGGGTCGATCTACGACGCCAACGATGAAGCGCAGCTCGGCGAACTGCGCACGCTAGGCGAGCTGACGCAGGTCGCCTGGAAGCACGACGTACAGGTGATGATCGAGGGTCCGGGCCACGTTCCGATGCATCTCATCAAGGAGAACATGGATCTGCAGCTCAAGCTGTGCCACGAGGCCCCGTTTTATACCTTGGGTCCGCTCACGACGGATATAGCGCCGGGCTACGATCACATCACATCCGCCATCGGCGCTGCCATGATCGGCTGGTATGGAACGGCCATGCTCTGTTATGTCACGCCCAAGGAACATCTTGGTTTGCCCGACAAGGATGACGTCAAGGACGGCATCATCGCCTACAAGATTGCGGCGCACGCCGCCGACCTTGCGAAAGGCCATCCAGGCGCACAGATGCGCGACAATGCTTTATCGAAGGCGCGCTTCGAATTTCGCTGGGACGATCAGTTCAATCTCGGCCTGGATCCGGACAAGGCCAAACAATTCCATGACGAAACGCTGCCGCAGGACGGCGCCAAGCTGGCGCACTTCTGTTCGATGTGCGGGCCGCACTTCTGTTCCATGAAGATCACGCAGGACGTGCGCGATTACGCCGCTACGTTGGGCGTGCCAGAGGTCGAGGCGCTGGAAAAGGGAATGACGGAAAAAGCCGCTGAATTCGTCGCAGGCGGGGCTGAGATCTATCGCAAAGCCTGACGTCGGCTCATGGCAGGGGCGGTGAAGGAATTCACCGCCATTTTTTATCTTCGCGAGGAATTCATGGAACTGTCGTTGCTGCTCAAGGCCCTCATTCTGGGCGTGGTGGAAGGTATCACCGAGTTTTTACCTGTTTCCAGTACGGGCCATTTGATCCTGGTCGGCGATCTTCTCGACTTCAACAGCGAGAAAGGCAAGCTCTTCGAGATCGTGATCCAGTGCGGCGCCATCCTGGCTATCGTCTGGGAGTACCGAGCAAAGCTGACATCGGTGGTCGCGCGACTGTCCACTGATCCGCAGGCACGGCGCTTTGCCATGAACCTCCTGGTCGCCTTCATTCCAGTGGCCGTTCTCGGACTGCTATTCGGCAGGGCGATCAAGGAAGTGCTGTTCAAACCGGTTCCGGTAGCCGTGGCGTTCATCGTCGGTGGCTTCATCATTCTGTGGGCGGAACGACGCAAGCATGAGATCAGGGTCGGCAGCGTCGACGACATGACCTGGTCGGATGCGCTGAAGATCGGGCTTGCGCAATGTCTGGCCCTTATTCCGGGCACGTCGCGCGCCGGCGCCACCATCATTGGCGGATTGTTCTTCGGCCTTTCGCGCCGCGCTGCCACCGAGTTTTCTTTTTTTCTGGCAATTCCGGTTTTATTCGCAGCATCGGCCTACGAACTCTTCAAGCACCGCAGTACGCTGACCGCTGACGACCTTGGAGTATTGACTGTCGGTCTCGTCGCCGCCTTCGCATCCGCCTTTGTTTGCGTGCGTTGGCTGCTGCGCTATATCAGCCGGCACGATTTCACGATCTTTGCCTGGTATCGCATCGCATTTGGATTGATTGTCCTGGCAACCGCTTATTCGGGCGTTGTGAACTGGTCAACCAACTAGCCGTGAATCGTCAATCGTGAATGGGAATTCGAAAAGCTGAACATCCCAATCTCCCCCGATTCCCCATTCCCGGACTCTCAACCCTGGACCCAGGGCAACCGGGCGAATTTCCAACCCCCTGACGACGCGCGATGGCCATGCGCATCCTTGTCCCCCTCGAATCCCTGAAGGATGTTGTAGCTGCGGTCATAGCCGATCTGGCCGGCTGCGGCGGCTGCGGCGTGCGAGCGGGCGCCGCTGCGGCAAAGAAACATGACTATGGCGTCTTTTTCAGTTTGCGCCGTCAGATCGTCCAGAAAGGCAGGGTTCGGTTGCGAATTGGGATAAGTCTGCCATTCAATAAGGAGACTGCCGGGCACTTTGCCAACAAAATCCCACTCTGCCCGGGTTCGTACGTCGATCAGTTTGGCACTCGGCACTTTCTGCAATAAGGCATTAGCTTCCGCCGGCAATAGTGCACCAGCGTAGGGCAACCTCATTTCCTTCGCCCTCTTACCAGCCTTATTCAAAATTTCTGATATATCGTCCATTACTTGTCCTTTTACAGGTACTTAGTATGCCCCCCCAATTTCAGCCATGCGTCGGGCAATGTGATGTTCAAAGATTAGCAGATTCGATTTCAAAGGAAGATTTCGCTTGCCAAGTAGAATGCTATGCACTAATTTCGGGCGCCTATTGAGGCCAAGCTTTTTTTTAGTGCATGGTGATGCGGCCTGGACTACCTAAGCATCTGTGAATTCTCGATTTATTGGTTTTTTTTGCTGGGCATGGTTCCTGCTGAAACTGTGGCTCGCTGAAAATCCCTCGCACTCACTTCCCAACTCAGGAGAGCAAAATGGCGGTAGCAGACGTATTTAAATTAATGAAAGAAAGCGATGTAAAGTTCGTTGACCTGCGGTTTACCGATACCCGCGGCAAGGAACAACACGTCAGCGTTCCCGCTCACGCTTTCGGTCAGGACAAGTTCGACGAAGGTCACGCATTCGACGGCTCTTCGATCGCCGGCTGGAAAGGTATCCAGGCTTCCGACATGCTGTTGATGCCGGATCCCGATTCCGTCCGCCTCGACCCGTTCTCCGACGAAGTGACGATGAACATTACCTGCGACGTGATCGAACCTGCAGATGGCAAGGGCTACGACCGCGACCCACGCTCCATTGCCAAGCGCGCCGAGGCTTACCTGAAATCGAGTGGCATCGGCGACGTCGCTTATTTCGGTCCCGAGCCCGAGTTCTTCATATTCGACAGCGTTACCTGGAACGTCGACATGTCCGGGTGCTTCGTGAAAATCTCTTCGGAAGAAGCGCCGTGGTCCTCCAGCAAGGACTTCGAGGGCGGCAACATGGGCCACCGCCCGCCAGTCAAGGGCGGCTATTTCCCCGTCCCGCCGGTCGACTCGCTGCAGGACATCCGTAATGCGATGTGCCTGGCGCTTGAGCAGCAAGGCGTGGAAGTCGAAGTACACCACCACGAAGTTGCGGCGCCCGGCCAGTGCGAGATCGGCACCAAATTCAATTCGCTCGTCAAACGCGCCGACTGGCTGCAGATCCTGAAATACACGGTCTGGAACGTTGCCCATTCCTATGGCAAGACCGCGACGTTCATGCCCAAGCCCGTAGTCGGCGACAACGGCTCCGGCATGCATGTGCATCAATCGGTCTGGAAAGGCGGCCAGAATCTGTTCGCCGGCAACGGCTACGCCGGCCTGTCCGACTTTGCGTTGTATTACATCGGTGGCATCATCAAGCACGCCAGGGCGCTGAATGCGATCACCAACCCTGGCACCAACTCCTATAAACGCCTGGTGCCTGGCTTCGAGGCCCCGATCAACCTGGCGTATTCGGCCAAGAACCGTTCTGCATCCTGCCGCATTCCGCATGTGGCCAATCCCAAGGGCCGCCGCGTGGAAGTGCGTTTCCCCGATCCGACGGCAAATCCGTACCTTGCGTTTTCCGCGCTGCTGATGGCCGGACTGGACGGCGTACAGAACAAGATTCACCCCGGCGACCCGATCGACAAGAATTTGTACGACCTGCCGCCGGAAGAAGCCGCAAAAGTGCCGCACCCGTGTCACTCGCTCGACCAGGCGCTCGAAAGTCTGGAGGCCGATCACGCCTTCCTGACCAAGGGCGGCGTGTTCTCCGAAGACATGATCAGCGCGTATATCGAACTGAAGATGGAAGAAGTCACCCGTTTCCGGATGACCACCCACCCGGTCGAATTCGACATGTACTACAGCCTGTAACTTCAACTTTTACGCCGAAAAAAGGGCGGGCATTCCCGCCCTTTTTCGTTTGCCGCTGCTGATTTTCCGGGGAACTCGCGGATTGATAATCGAAAACACCTGCCTTAGACTCCGCCACGGGATCGCAAGCTGTTGTCGCGCGCCCTTCTCCCTGGTCAACCTGGCAGGTGATACTGATGCATTCTCGCCGTTTCGCCGTGTGTTTCGCACTCGCGCTGTTGTCGCCCGCCGCATGGGCGGAAACCTGCAAGTATCTGGACAGCGAAGGCCGCGTAATCTACTCGAATACGCCGAACAATCCGCCGAAAGGCGCGACCAAGGTAAAGTGTTTCGAAGATCCTTCTCCAAAACAGGCGCCGGCCAGCACTGCAAACTCGGACTCGAAACCAGCGAACTCGGACGCCAAGGCAAAGCGGCCGCGGGTAAGCGAAAGCACCCAGAAAACACGCGATGGCGAACGGCGTCGCATTCTGGAGCAGGAACTTGTGGACGAAACGGCGCAACTCGCGGTAGCCAAAGAACAGCTTGCCGAGCAGGAAGCCGTGCGCAACGGCAACGAGCGCAACTACGAGCGCTATCTCGAGCGTGTGAAGCCGTACCGAGATGCGGTGGCGACTCACGAGCACAACATCGACGCGATCAAGCGCGAAATTGCAAACTTAAAATAAGCGCCCGCGCTCCGCGCGGCGTTAGCCCTTCTCTGCGCAGCCGCCTGTCACGGCTGCGCGCCCTTCGAATCATCGTGGCGCACTTCTTGCTCGACCCTTCATGGTCCGCCGCGTGACATTTCGATGACACCGCTGAGCTTTCCCGGACTCGACGCGCTGGCAACGGCAGTCATCCTGCTCGACATGGAGCATGTCGTGCACTACGTGAATCCCGCCGCCGAAAACCTGCTTGCGATCAGCGCCAAGAATATCGTCGGAACGCCGCTCGACAGGGTGATATCGGATCCGGCCCTGGTAATGGCGGCGGTGAATTATGCGAGTGAAAATAATTGCAGCTATACGCAGCACGAACTTCCACTCGCTATAAGCGGCCATTCGCGGCTCGAGGTCTCCTGCACCGTGACGCCGATGGAAATCGAAGAGCTGACGGGTTTTCTGATCGAGTTGAGTCCGCTTCAGCAGCAACTGCGCATTGCGCGCGAAGAGCGTCTCATGGACCAAAGCACGCAAACCAGGGAATTGATTCGCAATCTGGCCCACGAAATCAAGAATCCGCTCGGCGCATTGCGCGGAGCGGCGCAGTTGCTCGACAAGGAACTGGAGCGCCCGGAACTGCACGAATACACGCAAGTCATCATGAAGGAGGCGGACAGGCTGCAGTCCCTGATGGACAGGCTGCTCACGCCCCATCGCCTGCCGCAGGTTACACATTTCAACGTTCATGAGGCCCTGGAACGCGTGCGCAGCCTGCTGCTCGCTGAATTTCCGGAGGGCATAACCATCTATCCGGACTATGACGTAAGCCTGCCGTCATTGATTGCCGATCGGGAGCAGATCATCCAGGCATTGTTGAATATCGCCCGCAATGGCGCCCAGGCGATGCAGGGCAGGGGCAGGATAATTTTGCGTACCCGCGTTGCGCGGCGCGTAACGATGGCAAAAAAGATGCACAGGCTCGCGCTGATGGTGAACATCATCGACAACGGACCGGGGATCCCGGATGAACTCAAGGACAAAATTTTCTTTCCGCTGGTATCGGGACGCGAAGGCGGCCACGGCATCGGATTGACGATTGCCCAGACCTTCGTCAGCCAGCACCACGGAACGATCGAAGATGAGAGCCGGCCAGGGGAGACGCGCTTCAGCATTCTGTTTCCGATTTCGAACGAGGCGGACAACGGCGGCAGCAAATGAGAACTGATCTTCGAGATCGAAATTCCGGACAACAGCGTCATTGTTCCTATTCGTCACCAACTATCTTGCCCATCAACATATGAAACCTGTCTGGATCATCGACGACGATCGCTCCATCCGCTGGGTGTTTGAAAAAGCCCTTGCGCGCGAGGACATCGCGTTCAAGGTATTTGCCTCCGCGCAGGAAGCCCTGCAGGCGCTGGCCTCATCCACGCCGCAAGTAGTGGTGAGCGACATCCGCATGCCCGGCGGTTCGGGACTCGAGCTGCTGCAGAAAATGAAGGAAAAACACCCGGCGCTGCCAGTCATCATCATGACCGCCTACTCTGATCTGGAAAGCGCCGTGGCTGCCTTTCAGGGCGGCGCCTTCGAATACCTGCCAAAGCCTTTCGATGTGGACCACGCGGTCGACCTGATTCGACGCGCGATGGAGGAAAGCCTGCGGCAGGACGACGTGACCGAAGTTACGCAGGAATCGCCGGAAATCCTCGGCCAGGGCGCATCCATGCAGGAAGTGTTTCGCGCCATCGGCCGGCTCACCCAGTCGCATGCCACGGTTCTCATCAACGGTGAATCCGGCACGGGCAAGGAACTAGTCGCGCGCGCGCTGCATCGCCACAGCCCACGAGCCACCAAACCCTTCATTGCGATCAACACTGCGGCGATTCCGAAGGATCTGCTCGAATCGGAATTGTTCGGCCACGAGCGCGGCGCCTTTACCGGGGCGCAGGCAATGCGTCGCGGGCGCTTCGAGCAGGCGGAGGGCGGGACGCTCTTCCTGGACGAGATCGGCGATATGCCGCCTGATCTGCAGACCCGCCTGTTACGTGTGCTCTCCGACGGCCAGTTCTATCGGGTCGGCGGGCATCAGCCGATCAAGGCCAACGTGCGCATCATCGCCGCAACGCATCAGGACCTGGAAGTGCGCGTCAAAAGCGGCCTGTTCCGCGAAGATCTTTTTCATCGCCTGAATGTGATCCGGCTGCGATTGCCTGCGCTGCGCGAACGTCGCGACGACATTCCACTGCTCGCCCGGCATTTTCTGCAGAAGAGCGCACGCGAACTCGGCGTGGAGACGAAGAAGCTTTCGGAAGCCGCGATGAAGTACCTGACTTCGCTGGATCTGCCGGGCAACGTGCGCCAGCTCGAAAACCTGTGCCATTGGCTCACGGTCATGGCGCCGGGAATGAACATCGATGTAAAGGATCTACCGCCGGAACTGCGCGAGGAAACGCACGTGGCTTCCGCCGAAAACTGGGTGGCGGCGCTGGAGCGGGAAGCGGAAGCCTCGTTGAAGCGCGGCGATAGCGCAATCCTGAATGAACTGACACGTCAATTCGAACGCGCATTGATTACTCGTGCACTGGCTCACACCGGCGGACGGCGAATCGAAGCTTCGGTGTTGCTTGGCATGGGACGCAACACGCTGACACGCAAGATCCAGGAGCTGGGTTTGGGAGAAGAGGCCGGCCGCGAGAAATGACCCGTCCGAAATGACCGGGTGGGTCAGAATCCGGCAATGACGGGCGCGTGGTCGGAGGGCCGCTCGTTTCTGCGCATTTCGACGTCTATCCTGCTCGATTTGCAATCGCGCGCTAGTCCTCCGGACAGCAGGATGTGGTCGATGCGCAGGCCCATCTTGCGCTGGAATGCGTTCATGCGGTAATCCCACCACGAGTACGATTTCTCCGGCTGCTCGAATAACCTGAAGCTGTCCTTGAAACCGATTCCGATCAAACCCTGAAAAGCCGCCCGCTCCGCGGGACTGCACAAGACCTGTCCTTCCCACGCCTTCGGGTCATGCACGTCCCGATCTTCCGGTGCGATGTTGAAATCGCCGAGAACGGCGATATGGACGTGTTTCTTCGACTCGCCCTCCAGCCAAGCGGAAAACCCCTTCAACCAGCCGAGTTTGTATTGATATTTGTCGGAATCGAGGCTCTGCCCGTTGGGCACATAGGCGCAAACCACACGCACGCCGTTCACTGTCGCCGAGATGACCCGCTTCTGCGCATCGATGAATCCGCCAATCCCATGCTCGACTGCTTCGGGCGATTCCCGCGCAAGGATAGCTACCCCGTTGTAAGTTTTCTGTCCGGAAAAAACAGCCCGATACCCGGCGCGTTCGACATCCTGCAGTGGAAAATTGTGATCTTCGACTTTTGTTTCCTGCAGACAAACCGCATCTGGCTGCTCGCGCGCCAGCCAGTCAAGCAGCTGCGGCAGCCTGACTTTGAGGGAATTGACATTCCACGCGGCGAGTTTCAAGGAACTATCGCGAAGCTTCGGCGGGGGGCGGCGGTGCGGCCGGTGGCCCGGCAGCGGCGGGCTTGGCTGGTTTGGCCGGCGGACGCGGCGGAATCATGGCCGTCTGCGGATAACCTGCAGCGTCCAGCGACGTATTCCACTTTCCTTCCTCGAATCCTCTCAAAGTATCGCGGCCAACCTTCAGTACCGGAACCTCGATAGGCCCGCCTGTAAGTTTCCTCAATTCCACCTGGGTAGAAGAATCCGTTGCATCCATTTCGGTGTACGGGATTCCACGTTTTGCAAGCAGCCCACGCGCTTGCGTGCAGGCATTTCCGCACTCGCTCGAATACAGTGTCACTGGAAAATTTCGGACGGCCTGTTGCAAGGTATAGGGCAGTGGCGCTTCGCTGGCCTTGCCGCCCACCGCCTTTTTCCTTTCGACCTGCTTGATATTGGCCGGCGGAAGCTGATCGCTGTAATGCACCTTGCCGTCTGCATCCACCCAGCGGTAGAGATCGGCCTGCGCGGCAACGCAAGCCAGCATGAGAACCGGAAACAACATCCAGCTTTTCATCGAAACCTCCTGTAAGTCGGCATGATCATGCCACAGCGTCACGCTGCCTGCGCCATGCCATTGTGGCGCAACAACGCGTCGATGGTCGGCTTGCGGCCGCGGAATGCAATAAACGATTCGAGGGCAGGCCTGCTTCCGCCCGCTGCAAGAATCTCCTCGCGAAAGCGGTTGCCGACCGACGAATTCAGCACACCGTTCTCTTCGAACATGCTGTAGGCATCGGCCGACAGCACTTCCGCCCACTTGTAGCTGTAGTAGCCCGCCGCATAGCCGCCGCCGAAAATGTGCGAAAAGCTGTTCGGAAAACGGTGGTAGGCCGGGGGAAACAGCACAGCCACGCCGCGGCGCACTTCATCGACGAGTTGCAATGGCGTCTTGCGTCCGTCAGGATCGAAATCAGAATGAAGGCGCATGTCGAAGATCGCGAATTCCAGTTGCCTGACGGTCTGCATCCCGCTCTGGAAATTTTTTGCCGCCACCATTTTCTCGAACAACGCGCGGGGCAGGCTGGACCCGGTCTCGATGTGGCGGGTCATTTCCTTGAGAACCTCCCATTCCCAGCAGAAGTTTTCCATGAACTGGCTCGGCAACTCGACCGCATCCCATTCCACGCCGTTTATGCCCGACACGCCCAGCACCTCGACTTGCGTCAGCAAATGATGCAGGCCATGACCAAACTCGTGGAACAGCGTGATCACTTCATCATGCGTGAAGAGGGCGGGCTTTCCGCTCAACGGGGCGGAGAAATTGCAGTTGAGATACGCCACGGGCGTCTGCACGCCGGAACTCTTGCGGCGGCGGGTAATTGCATCATCCATCCATGCTCCGCCGCGCTTCGAAGGCCTGGCATAGAGATCCATATAGAATTGCCCGACCAGCTCGCCACTGCGATTCCTGATGGAGAAGAAACGCACGTCCTCCTGCCATCTGGAGGCTTCATCGGACTTTATGTGCAAACCATACAGCGTTTCAACCACGCCAAACATGCCTTGCAGCACCTGATGCTCGGGGAAGTACTGCTTCACCTCCTGGTCGGAGAACGCGTAGCGCTCAACCCGCAGCTTTTCGGACGCATAGGCGATATCCCACGGCTGAAGATCCTCCAGACCGAGTTGCCGGGAGGCAAAATCCTTCAACTCCACCAGATCGCGTTGGGCATACGGCCTCGCACGTTCTGCCAGTTCTTCGAGAAAATCGAGGACTTGCTGCGGAGAGTCGGCCATCTTCGGCTGCAATGACACCTCCGCGAAATTGGCGAAACCGAGCAATCGGGATTGCTCGCGGCGCAATCGCAGTATTTCGACCACGATCGCGGAATTGTCCCACCTCGAATCGCCGAACTCGGCAGCGCGCGTCACATAGGCGTGATACATGTGCTCGCGCAGCTTGCGATCTTGCGCGTATTGCATGATGGGAAGATAGGACGGCATGTGCAGCGTGAACCTCCAGCCCTGCTTGCCTGCTTGTTTCGCGGCGTCGCTTGCGAACTCCAGCACATCGTCCGGAAGGCCCGTCAGCCGCTGCTTGTCCGAAACAATCAACTCGAATGCATTGGTGGCGTCGAGCAGGTTGTCGTTGAACTTCGATGATAACCCCGCGAGTTTTTCGATTATCTGCTTGAACGCGGCCTTTTCTGCGGCTGGCAACTCGGCCCCGCCGAGTCGAAAATCGCGCAACTCATTGTCGATGACCTTCTTCTGCGCCGCCGTCAGTTGCAGGTAAGTGTCCGCAGCGCGCAGCGCCTTGTATTTGCGGTAGAGCGCTTCGTCCTGCGCCAATTCCGTGAAATATTGGGTGATGCGCGGCAGATTTGCGTTATAGACATCGCGCAGTTGCGGGCTGTTCATGACCGCGTTCATGTGGGCAACCTGGCCCCATGCACGGCGCAGGCGCTCGTTGCCGTCATCCAGAGGGCCAACGAAATTGGCCCAGTCGGGTGGCGCGTCCTGACCCTTAAGACTTTCGACCAATGCGCTATTCTCGTCCAGCAACTGATCGAGGGCCGGCGCAACGAACTCGGGTTTGAATTCCGCGAAGCGCGGAAGACCGGAAAAATCGAGCAATGGATTCATCGATTGAGGCAGAGAATGGGGAATCGGAAATGGTAAATGGTAAATGGTAAATGGTGACCGTCCAATTCACTTTCAACCCGAGCTTAGCTATATCCTACTATTCCCTGTTTCCTGTCCCATTTCACCCTTCATAGACGACATGTCCCTCGACGAGGGTGAACCGCACCTTGGCGTTCATCTCGTAGCCGGCAAACGGCGTGTTTTTCCCCTGGCTCTTCAACTTGGCCGGCTCGACGCTCCAGCGCGCATGCGGATCGAACACGCAAAGATCCGCGCTGGCGCCCGCGGCAATGGCGCCCGCGTGAATGCCCAATATGCGAGCCGGCTCATTTGTGACTTTGGCCAGCGCGGTTGCCAACGGGATTTTTGCTTCGCCCCCCCATTTCAGCGTAAGCGCGAGCAGTAACTCCAGCCCGGTCGCCCCCGGCTCCGATTCGCCGAACGGAAGCTGCTTGGCATCTTCGTCCACCGGCGTGTGATCCGAACAGATCGCATCCACCGTTCCATCCTGCACGCCGCGCCGCAATGCTTCGCGATCGCGGATGGATCGCAGCGGCGGAACGAGGTGGCAGTTGGAATCGAAGTATCCGATATCCATTTCGCTCAAGTGCACGTGGTTGGCCGAAACGTCACAAGTGACATTGATTCCCAGCGACTTTGCCTGGCGCACCATATCGACCCCGTCGGCCGTGGACAACCTGCAAAGATGCACCTTCGCACCGGTTTCGCGTACCAGCAGCAAGATGGTGGAAAGCGCAATGGTTTCCGCAATGGCGGGAATCGGCGCAAGCCCGAGGCGGGTTGCCACCTGTCCGTCGTGCGCGACGCCGTCCCTGGCGAGCGCGGCATCCCGTGGCCGCAACCAGACCGGATAGCCGAAGGTGGATGCGTACTGCATTGCCCTCAGCAATACCTGGTTGTCGTTGAGCGGCATATCCGCCTGCGAGAAGGCGACGCAGCCGGCATCGAGCAATTCCGCCATTTCCGTGATGCGTTCGCCCTTCAGGCCTTGCGTCAAAGCGCCGATCGGATATACGTGCGCCTGGTTGAGGCTGCGCGCACGATGCTTGAGCATCTCCACCAGGCCGGGTTCGTCCAGCGGTGGATCGGTGTCTGGGGGGCATACCAGCGAAGTCACGCCGCCAGCCACCGCCGCGGCCATTTCACTTTCCAGCGTGGCCTTGTATTCGTATCCGGGCTCGCGCAATCTCGCGGACAGATCGACCAGCCCTGGACAAACAACCATTCCCGTTGCGTCGATGACTCGATTGGCGTGGAAATCGCCCGGTGCATTTCCCAAAGCCACAACTTTGCCGGCCGCGATGAACACGTCCTGAACCTTGTCGCTTGCACTGCCGGGATCTATGACGCGCCCGCCCTTGATCTGGATCTTCATGCGTTTCCCGCCAGGATGGCCATCACGGCCATGCGCACCGCAATACCGAAGGTGACTTGCGGCAGGATCACCGATTGCCGTCCGTCGGCGACGCTGGATTCGATTTCGATGCCGCGGTTCATCGGGCCGGGATGCATCACGATCGCGTCCGGCTTCGCATTGGCAAGCTTCTCCGGCGTGAGCCCGTAATATTTGAAAAATTCCTGGGCGGACGGCAGCAATGCCCCGTTCATGCGCTCGTTCTGCAATCGCAGCATGATCACCACGTCCACGTCCTTCAATCCCCTCGCCATGTCGTTAAAAACTTGCACGCCGAGTTCCGATACGTTGGAGGGAAGCAGCGTACGCGGCCCGACGACGCGCACTTCCGGCACCCCCAGCGTCGTCAGCGCGTGGATTTGCGAGCGCGCCACCCGCGAGTGCAGCACATCGCCGACGATGGCCACCCGCAGCGAGGAAAATTCTTTCTTGTAGTGGCGGATCGTGAACATGTCCAGCAAGCCCTGCGTGGGATGCGCATGGCGGCCGTCGCCGGCATTGATCACATGGATGTAAGGGGCGACATGCCGTGCGATCAGGTGCGCCGCGCCGCTTTGCGAATGCCTGACGACGAACATGTCCGCATGCATTGCCGACAGGTTGGCCACGGTATCGAGCAGCGTTTCTCCCTTGCTTTGGGAAGATGTGCCGACGTTGAGGTTGATCACGTCCGCCGACAGGCGCTTGGCGGCAATCTCGAAGGTAGTACGGGTTCGGGTCGAAGCTTCGAAGAAGAGATTGAAAATCGCCTTGCCGCGCAACAGCGGAACCTTCTTGATCTCGCGCTCCCCCACCGACAGGAAGGAATGCGCGGTATCCAGGATGTGGAGGACGATTTCCCGCGGCAGCCCCTCGATGGTCAGCAAGTGCTGCAGTTCGCCGTTCGCATTCAGCTGCGGGTTGTTGCCCATCAAGCCGCGCCCGGCCGACTCAATACGAGACTCAGCCGATCCTTCTCGTTCTTCCGCAACTCGATCTGCTCCCCGTCCGCCACGGAAACTTCAGCGCCGACGAACTGCGCCGCAATCGGCAGTTGCCGGCCGCCTCTGTCGATCAGCGCGGCCAACCGGATGCTCTGCGGCCTGCCGTAATCGAACAACTCGTTCATTGCCGCGCGGATGGTGCGGCCGGTGTGCAGGACATCGTCCACCAGGATGATGTCGGCATCGGCGACTTCGAAAGGAATGTCGGATGGCCTGACCTTCGGATGCAGGCCGCGGCTGCCGTAGTCGTCGCGATAAAAGGACACGTCGATGGACCCCAGCGGCTGCCTGAGCGCCAGCGCCTTGTGCAGTCTTTGCGCCAGCCATACCCCGCCGGTGTGAATGCCGATCAGCGCCGTTTCCGGCGTCACGGCGGCGCGCATGCTCTCGGCGAGGCCGGCCAGCAGTTCTTCCGCGTCGGGCAAAGGTTTGGTCATTGGTTGAAAAAACTTTCCAGGATCAGTTTGGCCGCGAGCTGGTCTATTTTTGAACGGGCCTTGCGCACATCCAGACCGATGTCGCGTGCCTGCTGCTCGGCCTCCACTGAAGTCAGCCGCTCATCGACCAGACGGGTTTCGATGCCGTAGCGACCTTGCAGTCGCTGCGCGAACCTGCGCGCCAACGCCGTCATGGCATGTTCGCTGCCATCGAGCGCTAGCGGCAACCCGACCAGCAGCAGAACCGGCTGCCATTCATTCACCAGCGCTTCGATGCGGGCGAACCGCACATCGTTGGCTTCGGCATCGATGGTATCGAGCGGATGCGCGACACCGAGTTGCAGTTCCCCCACGGCAATACCGATTCGCCGCTCGCCAAAATCGAAGGCCAGCACCGTTCCGGAACGAAAATTGCGAACCTGGGCAGCAGATCCGGGCACTGTAACGGGCTTCGCGTTCATGCGAGGCGCGCGCAATGCAATGCCGACTCAAGCATGGCCCGCATCGTCCGAAAGGCTCGCCGGGTCGAACCCGAGTAACTCCATCGCCGCAATGAATCGCTCGGACGACGGCAGTTCGAAAATCACCGAGGGCTGCGCCTCCACGGTCAGCCAGGCGTTCTGCCCCAGTTCCTGTTCCAGTTGGCCTGGCGCCCAGCCGGCGTAGCCGAGCGACACCAGGACGTTGTCCAGACCCGGCCCCTCGCCCTGGCTTAGCGCCTGAAGGATGTCTTTGGACGTTGTCAAACCGACTTGGCCATCGATCGACAACGTCGATTGCCAGCCCCCGATCGGCCGATGCAGGACAAAACCGCGGTCAACCTGGACCGGGCCGCCGAAATAAACGGGAATGCGTTTGACGGCCTGATTTTCGAGCGGAATTTCGATCTGCTCGAACAAGGCGTCCAGCGTCATGTCGGTAGGCCGATTGACCACTACGCCCAGCGCGCCCTGCTCGTTGTGTTCGCAGATGAAGGTCAGCGACTTGGCAAAGTGGGGATCGGCCATGTTTGGCATGGCGATCAGGAAATGGTTGGTGAGATTGACACTTTGCATGGATTCGCCGCGCTCATTTTACCTGTCCGGGCGCTCCCGCCACAAACCCGGCGTACTGGCCCGTATAATCCGCTCCTGGGAACCGGCCAGCACACTTGGAAACGGGGTGCGATGTCCGGTATCGCAGGTATCCGGCCGACCGGCGGCGAGTCGTGCACGGGAACGATTGAGGTTCGAGGGGATCTTCTGGCTACCCAACAAGAATTGGCCGCCTTCCTTGCTGAGGTTGAGCGGCGTGCGTTCAAGCAGGCGGTGTTTGCCGTGCGCGACCAGCATGTGGCGCTCGACATCGTCCAGGACGCCATGTTGAAGTTAACGGACAAGTACGCAGCAAGGCCCACTGCCGAGCTGCCGCTGTTGTTTCAGCGCATCCTGCAAAACACCATCCGCGATTTTTACCGGCGTCAGAAGGTCCGCTCCCTGTGGACGACCCTGTTTTCGTCGCTGCAACCCCGGGACGACAACAGCGAAGACTACGACCCCCTTGAATCCATGGAGACCGAAGGGCCGGGGGGCAAGGGAGACAGCCCGGCCGACCGGCTGGAGCGTGCGCAGATAGCCGGCGTAATCGGGCAGGGGCTCGAGCGGTTGCCGCCCCGTCAACGCGAGGCCTTTCTGTTGCGTTACTGGGAGGAATTGGACGTGGCGGAAACCGCGCAGGCGATGGGTTGCTCGGAAGGCAGCGTAAAGACGCACTGCTCCCGGGCCACGCACGCATTGGCCGCGTTTCTGAAGGATAAAGGTATCGAACTGTGAACGAGAACGAGGTTGCCGGAAGGATTGTTGCGCGACTCGACCAGAGCTTGGGCGATTTGCCGGCATCGACCGTTCAGAAACTTCAGGCTGCCAGGCTGGCGGCCATGGCGGCTTATCGTCCCGGCAAGCCGCTTTGGGGTCACTTGAGGTCAGGTAACGTCCTGAGCGGCTGGGGTTTGGGCCGTGGAATTACCACGCGGCTGGTCCTGCCGGCAGCCATCGTCCTCGCCAGTCTTACCGGGTTGATCTATTGGCAAATGTCGAGTCATCATGACGAAGAACTGGACACCGGCCTTCTGGCTGGCGAATTGCCCATCCATGCCTATACCGATCCGGGTTTCGAAACTTGGTTAAAGCACTCCAACTACGCGCAGTCGCAACAATAGTACTGGCGTTTTTCCTGTTCGTCGGCGCGGCCACCCGCGCCGCCTATGCGGAGACCCCGGGCGACGCGTGGGCGAAGCTGACCCCCGATCAGAAAACCATTCTGGCCCCTCTTCAGCAGGAGTGGGACAAACTCGATCCGGAACGGCGCAAGCACTGGATCGGCCTCACGGCCCGTTATCCAAGCCTGCCGCCGGATCGGCAGCAACGAATCCAGCAGCGCATGCACGAATGGGTGTCGCTCACGCCCGAGCAGCGGGCGCAGGCGATCGAGCGCTACAAGCGCATGAAGCAGCTTCCGCCGGAAAAACATGATCAGCTGCACCAGCGCTGGCGCGAATACCAGGCACTGCCGGAAGAACAGCGGCAGAAATTGCGCGAAGGCCGCCCGGCTACAGCCACTACGGGCAAGTAGGCGGTGCAAAGCCCGCCCACCATGCAAACCGGCGCAGGGCCGGACCAAGCTCCCATCCATGTGCCGGCATTGCTGCGCCTGGCACCGCTACGTCTGCGGCTCGTAAGTCTGGTTTACGAAATAATATTGCTGCTTGCCGTGCTGTTCGTGTGCTCTTACCTGTTCCTCAGCCTTGCCCGCGATGCGCAATCCGGATTGCCACGCGCCATCTTCCAGATCTATCTGCTGTCGGTCTGTGGCGTCTATTTCGTATTCTGCTGGACGCGCACCGGGCAGACGTTGCCGATGAAAACCTGGCGGATGCGGGTCGTAACGCAGGATGGCCGCACCTTGAGCGTGGGCAGAGCATTCCGGCGCTACCTTTTCGCGATACCTGGAATGCTCTCGGGCATCAGCCTGCTATGGGCGCCTTTCGACAGGGAGCGTCAATTCCTGCACGACCGGCTGGCCGGCACCCGCATAGTGCGGGTGCTTGAACAGCAATCGGTGAACGGTGAACAGTAAGAGCAGGAACCGGATCTCGCCGTACGCCGTTCACTGATGACCGTTCACTGTTCACCTTCTCTCGACCCGCCACATCATCACCACTGCAGCGGTCAGAAATGCCAGTGTGGGGAAAATCGCGCTGAATAGCGGCGGCCATGCATTGAGCAGGCCAAGATGCCCGAACAGGCGGTTGGCAAGGTGAAATCCCAGTCCCAGCATGATGCCGGTGAAGATCTTGCCGCTGACGCCGCCCTCGCGCACCTGAAAATACGCGAACGGCAACGCCAGCACCATCATGACGAGCACCGCGAAGGGATAGATGATCTTTTGCCAGAGCACGATCTCGTAGCGTGACGTCTCCTGGCGATTTTCGCTCAGGTGTTCTATGTACGAAATCAGTTCCAGCAGCGACATCTGTTCGGGAACGACCATCAGGACATTGAGAATGGACGGATTGAGCACGGAGCGCCAATAGGCTTCCGGAATCCGGCTCACCGTGGTGCGGTTCTCCTCGAACCGGGTCTGTACCACGTCTTTCAGACGCCACAGGTTCTCGCGCTGGTATTCGCCCGATTTCGCGTGGCTGATGGCGCGCAATCGGTAGTCGGCGTCGAACTCGTAGATCTTCACCTCGTGAATCACAGTCTCCGGCATGATCCGTTCGACGTTGACGAAATTCGTGTCGTCCTTGACCCAAAGCCCGGAGCGGAACGCTTGCGCAACCACCGTGCTCGAGGTGGCCTTGAGCCGCAGTTTTTGCGCCGCCTGTTCGCTGGCTGGCGCGACGAACTCCCCGATGAGAAAGGTAAGCACCGAAAGCGCCACGCCGATCTGCACCAGCGCGATCGCCATGCTCTTGATTGATACGCCGGAAACCCGCATGACCGTGTACTCGGAATGGGCCACCATCTGGGCCAGCGCAAACAAGGTGCCGATCAGGGCCGCGACCGGCAGGATTTCGTAGGCCCTGCCAGGAAGGCTCAGGACCACATAAAGCGCGGCAAGGGACAGCCGATAGCTGCCGCGGCCGACATCACCCAGCTCCTGGATGAAATCGAAAAACGCGAACAGGAGCAACAAGGCGGCAAATACCAGCGCCGTGCTCCAGAAGATCTGTACGGCCACGTAGCGGCGGATGGTTTTCATCGCTTGCGCGTGCGCAACGGCCGCACAGAGAGCCGCAGGTAGAACATCATGGCTACCATCCCCAGCATGACGACATGCACGGCGCACATGCCGATGACCACGCCGACCTTCCCCTGCGAGACCCACGCCTGGAATACCGACAGCAAGTTCGTATAGACCATGTACAGCAGGGCGGCAAGCATGAGGTTGAGCGAACGTCCAGCCCGCGGATTGACAAAACTCATCGGGATTGCGAGCAGGCTCAGCACCAGCGCGCTGAGAGGTAACCCTGCGCGCCAGATGAGTTCGGCACGGGCGGCCGGGGATTTGTCGGCGATCAGCGCCAATGTCGGTTGTGCGTTGACCGTGGGTAGTGTTTCGTTGACTTCGTTGGCCTCGATACGCACGGAATATTTCTCGAACTCGATGATGCGGTATTCGGCCGAACCGGGCGGACCGATATAGCGTCTGCCGTTCAGCATCACCAGAAAGCGATCGCCGTTGGGCGCCGTTTCCTGATAGCCGCGCTTGGCCACCGTGGTGCCGACTTCGCCATTTTCGTCCGAGTGCACGAAGATATTGGCGACGGTCGACAAATTCGCCGCCAGCTTTTCAACGAGGTAGACGCGCTCGGCATTGCGCGATTCCTTGAACACGCCGGGTGAGATCGCTGCGATGTCGTCCTGGCTCTGGAGCTGGTGCCGATACGCCTCTGTCTTCGCCATCGCCCAAGGCGACAGGAAAATGCTGAGTGTGGCGATGACGACACTCATCGGCGCTGCAAAGATCAGCACCGGGCGAATCCATGAATTGAGTCCCTGTCCGGATGTGAACCACACCACCATCTCGGAATCGCGGTAACTGCGGGTCAAAGTCATCAGCACCGATATGAACAGCGTGATGGAGAGCAGGTGGGGCAGGTATCTCAGGCTCGCGAAGCCGAGGAAGGTCAGCACCGCATCCGACGAAATGTTGCCGCGCGCGGCATAACCGAGGAACCGGATGAGCTGGGTGGTGACCGTAATCGCCAGCAGGACGAAAAAGGTGGCGATTCCGGTGGCGGTGAACTCCCGGAGCAGGGAGCGTTGGAAAATCATGCGCTACTTTGACTTTTGCTCGGCGTGGAAGGGATAATCCTAAGTAATTGAATGAAAAACAGCATTGAGGAGTCGTCCGTGGAATTTAGCATAAAAGCTGCAGCACCGGAAAAATTGAAGAGCGATTGTGTCGCCATTGCGGTATTCGCGTCGGCGAAACTCTCGGTGGCGGCGCGAGCGATCGATCGTGTCTGCAAGGGCAAAATTTCTGGAATTCTCAGGCAGGGCGATTTCGACGCGAAGCCCGGTTCGACCCTGATGCTCTATGACCTGGCCGGCGTGGCCAGCAGGCGCGTGCTTCTGGTTGGGTTTGGCGCTGAGAGCGAAACGAGTGCAAAGGAATTTCGTGACGGCGTGCGGGGCGCAATCCGTGCCGTGGCGGACGCTGGCATCGGCGATGCCGCGCTCTACGTTTCGGACATTGCCGTCAAGGATCGCGATGCGCAGTGGGTGATCATGCAGGCGGCGATGGCCTCCCTTGAAAATACTTACCGGTTCGACCGCCTCAAGAGCAAATCGCGCGGGCAGCGCAAGAACCTGAAGCGGATCATCCTCGGTCTCTCACGGGACTCCAAGGCGGCCGGCACGGCGCTCGAGCGTGGGATTGCAATCGGCGAAGGCGTCAACTTCGCCCGCGATCTGGGCAATCTGCCGCCGAATATCTGCACCCCCGGTTATCTGGCGGAGCAGGCTCGCGGCCTGGGCAAAACCCACAAACTGAAAGTAACGGTGCTCGAACGCAAGGATATGGAAAAGCTGGGCATGGGGTCGCTGCTGTCCGTATCCGACGGCAGCCGCCAGCCGCCAAAGCTCATCACCATCGAATACTACGGCGGGCCGAAAAAGCAGAAGCCCGTAGTCCTGGTCGGCAAAGGCGTCACCTTCGACACCGGCGGCATTTCGTTGAAACCTGCCGCCGAGATGGACGAAATGAAGTACGACATGTCGGGGGCGGGCAGCGTGCTCGGCACCCTGAGCGCGGTTGCCGCAATGAAACTCCCGCTCAACGTGGTCGGCGTCATTCCCACGACGGAGAACATGCCCGGCGGCAATGCGACGCGCCCGGGAGATATCGTGACGAGCATGTCCGGCCAGACTATCGAGATATTGAATACCGATGCAGAAGGCCGCTTGATCCTGTGCGACGCTCTGACCTATTCCGAGCGCTTTGAACCGGCCGCAGTGATCGACATTGCGACGCTCACCGGCGCGTGCGTGATCGCGCTGGGGCACGTAGCTTCCGGTTTGTTCGCCAACGATGACCGGCTCGCGGATGAAGTGTCCGCCGCGGGGCAGACGTCGTGGGACCGTGTTTGGCAAATGCCAGCGTGGGAAGATTATCAGGAGCAGCTCAAGAGCAACTTCGCCGACATGGCGAACATCGGCGGTCGCCCGGGCGGCAGCATTACCGCCGCATGCTTCCTGGCGCGTTTCGCCAGGAAGTTCAAATGGGCCCATCTGGACATCGCCGGCACCGCCTGGAAATCCGGACGCGAAAAGGGGTCGACCGGACGTCCGGTACCGCTGCTTACGCAATTCCTCATGACGCGCGCCGGCTGGTGACAGAAGTTCTGTTCTACACCAACGCCGAAAACAAGCTGCAGACGGCCTGCACGCTGACTCTCAAGGCGTTGGCGCGCGGCATGCGGGTGATGCTGCTCACACCGGATTCCGCAGGGACCGAGCGCCTGAGCAGGATGATCTGGAGCGTGCCCTCCACCGGATTCGTGCCGCATTGTCGCAGCGCTGACCGGCTCGCACCGGTTACCCCGGTCATCGTCGATCATGTCGCGGAACCTTTGATCCACGATCAGGTTCTGGTGAACCTGTGCGATCAGACCCCTGCGTTCTTCAGCCGTTTTCAGCGGCTCGTGGAAATCGTCGGCACCGAAGATGCCGACCGCGAAGCCGCGCGCGCGCGCTTTCGCTTCTACCGTGACCGCGGCTACGAGATCCGCACGCATCAGTTCGGGACGCCGGCATCGTAATGGCCGAGGAGATTCCCCGCGGACCGGAGCCGCCCCTCGAAACCGACAGCCAGGATGACGTCCTCGGAAAAATCGATCAGTTGCTGAATCGGCACCGGCCAAGGGCACCCGTAGCCGAAGCCATCCCGGTGCTGACGGATGCGCCGCGCGATGAAGACGTACCGATCGACGATGGCATCCCTGTCCTGATCGATGCAGTGACCGGACCCGCCCAGCCGGCAAACCTCCCGACCGCACCATCGCTTTCCAGCACGACCAGCGGCGTGTTGATACTACGGCGAATGTCCATTGCCCTGGACGCCGAACACATAAGGATGCTGGCTCAAATCGACCGCAACGATGCGCAGCAGGCACGCATGCTCGACCGGCTGGTCGCCGAACTCAAGCGCGTGCTGCCTGGCGCAATACGCGCCGCGATCGCGGACAAAACCCCCGATCCCGCGCAGCCCGGCGACGACGGTCGGCTATAATTTCACGCTTATTTTTTCCCCGCAGAAAAATGGAACTCGCCAAGAGCTTCGAGCCGAAGTACATCGAGCAACGCTGGTACCCGACGTGGGAATCGCGCGGCTATTTCGAGGTGCGCGCAGATGACAAGAGTCCGGCGTACTGCATCCAGCTTCCGCCCCCCAATGTCACCGGCACTTTGCACATGGGTCACGCATTCCAGCAGACCCTCATGGACGCGTTGATCCGCTATCACCGCATGCGCGGTTTTGCCACCAACTGGGTGATCGGCACGGACCACGCCGGTATCGCGACGCAGATCGTGGTCGAGCGTCAGCTCGAACTCGAAGGCAAGACACGCCACGACCTGGGGCGCGAAAAATTCCTCGAACGCGTCTGGGAGTGGAAACAACAATCGGGCTCGACCATCACCCGGCAGATGCGCCGCCTCGGCGCGTCGGGCAACTGGACCTTCGCCGATACCGAAGGCCAGAAAGACGGTTACTTCACGATGGACGCAAAGATGTCGCGCGCCGTCATCGAAGTCTTCGTGCGCATGCACGAGGAAGGACTGATCTACCGCGGCAAGCGCCTGGTGAACTGGGATCCGGTTCTGGGCACCGCGGTGTCAGACCTGGAAGTCGACAGCGAGGAAGAAGACGGCCGCATCTGGGAAATCAGCTACCCATTCGCTGAAGGCGACGGCAGCCTTGTGGTCGCCACCACCCGCCCCGAGACCATGCTCGGCGACGTTGCCGTCGCCGTCCACCCCGATGATGAACGCTACAAAGCGCTGGTCGGCAAGCAACTGCAATTGCCGCTGAGCGGACGAACAATCCCGGTCATCGCCGACGACTACGTCGATCCCGAGTTCGGCACCGGTTGCGTGAAGATCACGCCCGCCCACGATTTCAACGACTACGCCGTCGGCAACAGGCACAGTCTTCCATTGATCAACATCTTGACGCTGGATGCCAGGATCAACGACCAGGCACCATCGGCATATCGCGGGCTCGAGCGATTCGAGGCCCGCAAGCGCGTGCTGGCCGACTTGCAGGCGCAAGGCCTGGTCGTCTCGGAAAAGCCGCACAAGCTGAAGGTGCCGCGCTCGGGCCGCACCGGGGTGATCGTCGAACCGATGCTCACCGATCAGTGGTTCGTGACAATGGAAGGCCTGGCAAAGCGTGGCCTTGATGCCGTAGCCAGCGGCGGCGTGAAGTTCTATCCGGAACACTGGACCACCACTTACAACCACTGGCTGGAACACATCCAGGACTGGTGCATTTCCCGGCAACTGTGGTGGGGCCACCAGATTCCCGCTTGGTACGGCGAGGACGGCAAGGTCTATGTCGGACGCAGCGAAGAAGAAGCGAAGCAAAAGGCGGCTGCCGAAGGCTACGCCGGCGCGCTGAAGCGCGATGAAGACGTGCTCGACACCTGGTTTTCCTCGGCGCTGGTGCCGTTCACGTCGCTGGGCTGGCCCGATAAAACCCACGATCTGGAGGTCTTCCTGCCCTCTTCGGTACTGGTCACGGGTTTCGACATCATTTTCTTCTGGGTTGCGCGGATGATCATGATGACCCTGCACTTCACCGGCAAAGTGCCCTTCCGGGACGTCTACATCAACGCCATCGTGCGCGATGCCGAGGGCCAGAAGATGTCGAAGTCGAAGGGCAATACCATCGACCCGCTGGACCTGATCGACGGCATCGCGCTCGAAGACCTGGTGGCCAAGTCCACGGTGGGATTGCTGCGTGCGGAGCACAAGCAGAAGATCGAGAAAGCCATACGCAGGAATTATCCGCAAGGCATTCAGGGGTTCGGCGCCGATGCCATACGCTTCACGTTCGCCTCGCTGGCGACGTTCGCCCGGACACTCAACTTCGACCTGAACCGCTGCGAGGGTTACCGCAATTTCTGCAACAAGCTGTGGAACGCCAGCCGCTTCGTGCTGATGAACTGCGAAGGCAAGGACTGCGGGCTCAAGGACCACACCGTCGAAGAGTGCGGTCCCGGCGGGTACCTGGAATTTTCCCCGGCCGACCGCTGGATCGTCAGCCTGCTGCAGAAAACCGAAGCAGAAGTTGAAAAAGGATTTGCTGAATACCGTTTCGACAATGCGGCCGGCGCGGTCTACAAATTCGTGTGGGACGAGTACTGCGACTGGTATGTCGAAATCGCAAAAGTCCAAATGCAAATCGGAACCGACGCGCAGCAGCGTGCGACCCGACACACGCTGCTGCGCGTGCTCGAAGCGACGCTGCGCATGGCGCACCCGATCATTCCGTTCATCACCGAGGAGCTATGGCAGAAGGTCGCGCCATTAGCCGGCCGCCATCCCGGCGGCGAGGCGTCGATCATGCTGCAACCCTATCCGAAATCCCAACCCGAACGAATCGATGAAAAGGCGGAAGCCTGGGTCGGTCAACTGAAGTTGCTGGTGGAAGCCTGTCGTGCACTGCGCGGGGAGATGGGCCTTTCGCCAGCGCAGCGGGTTCCACTTATCGCCGTTGGCGACGCATCGGCGCTGGTTTCATTTTTCCCCTTCATGCAAGCGCTCGCGAGGCTGGCCGGGACGACCGTTGTCGAGGGACTTCCCGACACGGACGCGCCGACCGCTGTGGTCGGCGAAACACGCCTGATGCTCGAAATAAAGGTTGATATAGGGGCGGAGATTGCCCGCATCGAAAAAGAAGCGGTCAGGATCGAGGGCGAAGTAACCAAGGCAAGAGCCAAGCTGGCCAACACTGGTTTCGTGGGCCGCGCGCCGGCCGAAGTCGTTGCGCAAGAACGCGAACGGCTCGCATCTTTCCAGGGCACCCTGGAGAAATTGCACGCTCAGCTTGAAAAGCTGAAGCGAAAGGCCGCCTGAGCGGCGTGCCACGAATACGCGTGGCCAGACTGCCTGCGCTACGCGCGTTTGCGCACCGCAATTTCCGCCTGTTCTATGCCGGTCAGGCCATCTCTCTGATCGGCACGTGGATCCAGCAGATTGCCCTTTCCTGGCTGGTTTATCGCACTACCGGGTCGGGGTTTCTGCTGGGACTGGCGACCTTCTGCAGCCAGATTCCGATGTTGATTTTCCTTCCTCTGGCCGGCCTGCTCAGCGATCGTTACGACCGCCGCAAGTTGATGATCGCCGCATACTGCCTGGCGGCGATTCAGGCATTGACCTTGGGCGTGCTTGCACTCACGGGCACGATCCGCGTCTGGCAGATCCTGCTGCTGGGATTTCTTTATGGCGTGATCATGGCGTTCGAAACTCCCGCGCGGCAATCGCTGATCAGCCAGATGGTCAATTCTCGGGGCGATCTGCCAAACGCCATCGCACTGAACTCGGTCCTGATGAACAGCGGCAGGTTGATCGGACCGTCGATAGCCGGCTTGCTGCTGGTCTTTATCAGCGAAGGATGGTGCTTCCTGATCAACGCGGCGAGCTTCACGGCGATCATTGCCTCGGTCACCCTCATGCGCCTGCCGCCAAGAGCCCCTGTTGTTGCACGGAACTCGTTATTGAATGACCTCTCGGTTGCAGCGCGCTATGCATGGCATACGCGTCCGATCCGATTGTTCCTGGCGCTGGTCGCGTTGATCAGTCTGACCGCGTCGCCTTACACGGTATTGATGCCGATATTCGCGCGCGATGTTTTCGGGGGCGACGCGCACACACTGGGATTCCTGGTCGGCAGCGCCGGGCTGGGAGCCGTTATCGGTACCGCGTTCCTCACCACGCGGCCGAACGTATTCGAACTCAGCAAGCTGGTGCCGTTCACATCGGCCGCCGCGGGGATCGCACTGATGCTGGTCGGCGTTTCGAAGGTCTATTGGGTATCGCTGGCGTTCATGGCTTGCCAGGGCTTTGGCATCATCGTCACGGCGGCATCGGTCAACATGATGCTGCAAACCCTGGTCGACGAAGACAAGCGCGGACGCATCATCAGCTTCTACGCGATGGCCTTCCTGGGCATGGCGCCGATTGGTGGGCTGATTGCCGGTTCGGTCGCGGGACAACTGGGAGCGCCGGTGACCGCAATGATCAATGGTGCCTGCTGTCTGCTGGGAGCGTTGGTGCTGATGCGAGGACTACCTGCGGCACGGACTGATCTGCATCGGGCGCTAGCTCGCTTCACCGTGAAATCTTGACATTTCCCGCCCTCGGCGCAAGGACGCGGAGGAAAACCATTTGCGAAGCAGAACACATGAAAATTAAAAGCAAGTGGAAGTAAGAAATTGTTTTAACTGTGAACGTGCCCACCCTCACTTGCGAAATCACGTTAACGCTCGCCGAATTCTCTACGTTTTCTCGCGCCGTCATACTTCATCCGATCTCAGGACCAGGACCTAATCTCTTTGCCCTACTCTTGACCACCGCCGTCTGCTGCTCCAGAAACGGCTCTCGATCGGTGGCCAAAATTCAACCTCTGATCGTTATTTTGCGGCCGGAGGATGAGCTGCATAGTCCCAGGTAAGGGTCATGACCAGACTGTGGCTTTTAGGTCCGAAGAGATCGCCGACGCGATCTAGTCCCATGTCGTCTACGTAGGCCACATCGATATTAAGTATGACGCGGGTACCCACCAGGAATTGGGGATTCGCCTGCCAAGCAACACCAAAACCGCCCGAGGGGCGCCACTCAGTCTCGTCGCGTACCTTCTGACCACTTTGGGTTGCTGCATCGAAACTCGAAACTTCGTCAGACAGAAGCACCCCCCCGCGGAAACCCCATGTCCCAGAGGCATGGCAATTTTAGAAAACAATCCTTCGTTCCGTCCCGTCCCAACGACCGCAACCTTGCCAGGTCCCAATGCGGGTGATGTCACATTGAAATTAACATTGTTCGTATCTTGGGTCACGCCAGCTTAAATAAACCGCAAGATCTTCCCACAAAGGAGGTGTAGTTACTCCCATCGCTTCGAAGCGAAACTCGTTGCCGTTATCGAAATTCGTCTGTCCGTAATCGGCGATCGCCGTGCTCGCATCCTTCCAAACAAGCCCGTAATTTTCCTGCGAGGCACCATCGCCTCCCATCCCGATGGTTCTCAGCCCCTCTTTATTTGCGCAGAAGAGAATTCCCTCATTGATAATTCGGGGGACTGGGCGCATCCGTAAACTTGGAAGACAGAATATGAATGCGAATGTCAGGGCAAGCATCTGCCAAACGGAGATCCCTGGCGAACAGCGCCGAATAGCGCATTCCAGGATAAGGAATCTTTCAGAATTACTATTCTTTGTCATGCCCTCCCTTTATTTTGAATGACAACGGACCGCTTCTTGGAGAGTTCGGGCATCCGTAGGTCATATGTTACATAAAGATTATAAACATATGACAAAAAGCAAGGCCGAAAACTACCGAATTTCTTTTTCTACCCAATAATCTCCTTTTGCTAAGACGAAATAGCTGAAAATTGCGGAAATCCGTGGCCTGAGTAGCCACTCGACAAACTATTGGGCGTGGAGCGCTCTAAGCAGAGGCGCGAAGTGGGTCAGAAAAAATGGCCAGCTGAAGGCTAGTACCCTGTGCGATGGGTAGGCGGCGCGAGACTTGAACTTTGGCCCCGTACTGGATCAAGTACATGCAGGATCCGTAGGTAAAGGGAAGGGTCGGGGACATCCGTAATAGAATAGTTTGAAAACATGGGTTACAACGAATTCATCAAATGGGCTGAGAATTTCCTAACTCTAAACATAGCGTCTTAAATAATGCCGCATAATCTGCGCAGGACTGGATTCGGCCTGCGCCACAAATCGAAGCACGACTCGACCGCGGTGAGTAATTCGCCCAGAGTTGCAAAGAAGCGGTTGTGTGTCGCCAGGCGCCG
>JANXPQ010000367.1 GCA_025357235.1 Betaproteobacteria bacterium | reverse complement strand
CCTGGTCGCGCCGTTCGCGCTGACGCAGGCTTGCCTGCGCCTGCTGAAACCTTCTGCGGATGCTTCGGTGATATTCACCCTCGAAAGCCACGGCCATGTGCCCGCTGCTTTCTGGGGAGGCTATGCCGTTTCCAAAGCGGGCTTGGAAGCGTTGATGAAAATCCAGGCGGCGGAATGGCAGGACTCACCCAACCTCCGGGCCAATGCGGTCATTCCCGGCCCGGTGGCATCGCCTTCGCGGGCGAAGACGCACCCCGGCGAGGTCGCGGCGTCGCAACGCCCGCCCGAAGAGTTGATGCATGCCTATCTATTCCTGATGGGGCCAGACAGCCGCGCGGTTTCGGGTACGGTGATCGACTGCTAGGTCGGCGTGCCCAGTTCCCCGCGCATCCAGTCGGGCAGCGGCCGCGATTTGCCCTGCGCAATATCGATCCACACCATCACCGCCTGCGCCTCGGCGTAAAGCGTGGCGGGATCGCCGGCCAGATACATTTCATGGAACATCATGAAACTGCTGCGTCCGGGTTTGCCGACGTAGGTGGTGACCTCGATGTCGGCCGGATAGACCGCCGGCTTCACATATTTGCAGCTCAGCGTGCCGAGAATCGGCCCCTCCGAGCCCGGGCGATAGTCGATCTTCAGCGAATCGAACCAGGAAATGCGCGCCTGCTCGAAATAGCGAAAGTAGGAAACGTTGTTCATGTGCCCGAGCGCGTCCATCTCTCCCCAGCGCATCGGCACGCGATCCACGCGAACCAGCCTGCCCTCTTCTTTTTTCATCCTGGTATGACCCGTCATGCCGTTCTGGCGGTGTGCGAAAGCGTTTATTATTCGTGACGTCGCGCAATTTCAACAGAGGGCTTTTTACCGCCCCGGCAGCAAGGAGACTGGTTTGGCAGAACGCGAATCGATGCAGTATGACGTGGTCGTCGTGGGCGCAGGACCCGCGGGACTGGCCTGTGCCATCCGCCTCAAGCAACTCGCCGCCGAGCGCGGCAGCGATGCGTCGGTTTGCGTGATCGAAAAAGGCTCCGAGGTCGGCGCGCATATCCTGTCCGGCGCGGTTATGGATCCGCGCGCGCTGGCGGAATTGTTCCCCGACTGGCAGGCCCTGGATGCGCCGCTGAATGCCCCGGTGACCGAGGATCGCTTTCTGTTCCTGCGCGAAAGCGGCGCCCTGAAGGTACCGAACTTCCTGCTGCCGGCGTGCTTTCGCAATCACGGCAACTACGTGGTGAGCCTGGGCAACGTCTGCCGATGGCTCGCGCAGCAGGCCGAAGCACTCGGCGTCGAAATCTTTCCGGGCTTTGCCGCGGCGGAAGTGCTCTACGACGACCGCGGCGCGGTCATCGGCGTGGCAACCGGCGACATGGGGGTCGGCAAGGACTGTGAACCGGGACCCAACTACCAGCCGGGCATGGAATTGCATGCGAAGTACACGTTCTTCGCGGAAGGTTGCCGCGGCCAGCTCGGCCGGCAGTTGCTGGCAAAATACAAACTCGATGAGGGACGTGATCCGCAGGTCTACGGCATCGGGCTCAAGGAACTCTGGCAGGTTCAGCCTGAAAAACACCAGAGCGGGCTGGTGATCCATACCGCCGGCTGGCCGCTCGACACGCAAACCTACGGCGGCTCCTTCCTGTATCACATGGAAGACAACCTGGTGTGCATCGGTTTCGTCGTCGGCCTGGGCTATACCAACCCGTAATTGAGTCCTTTTGAGGAATTCCAGCGCTACAAGACGCATCCCTCGATCCGTCCTTTCCTCGAGGGCGGCAAACGCATTTCGTACGGCGCGCGGGCGATTACCGCGGGCGGTCTGCAGTCGCTGCCAAGGCTGGTTTTTCCAGGGGGCGGCCTCATCGGCGACAACGCCGGCTTCCTGAATGCGTCGCGCATCAAAGGCAGCCACGCCGCGATCAAGTCCGGCATGCTCGCCGCGGAAGCGGCCCTCGACGCCTTGTCCGTCGGCCGCAGCGGCGACGAACTGACCGCCTATCCAGACAGTTTCCGTTCGAGCTGGCTGTACGAGGAATTGCACCGCGCGCGCAATTTCAAGCCGTGGATGTCCAAGGGACTCTACACCGGCACCGCGATGGTCGGCATCGACCAGATTGTCTTCGGCGGCAAGGCCCCGTGGACATTGCATCACGATCACGCCGATAACGAAACGCTGAAGAAAAAAACCGAGGTCCGTCCGATTGCCTATCCGAAACCGGACGGCATCGTCACATTCGACCGGCTGTCATCGGTATTCATTTCGAACACCAACCACAGCGAAGACCAGCCGGTTCACCTGACGCTCAAGGATCCGGGCGTACCGGTCAATGTCAATCTCGCGCTCTACGATGCGCCGGAACAGCGCTACTGTCCGGCGGGCGTCTACGAAATCGTCACGGAATCTTCCGGCCCCCGCCTGCAGATCAATGCGCAGAACTGCGTGCATTGCAAGACCTGCGACATCAAGGATCCGATGCAGAATATCGTTTGGGTCGCGCCCGAAGGCGGCGGCGGACCAAACTATCCGAACATGTAGATTGCGGGCTGACGACGACGGGCAGCCGAAGCGATTAATTCGCAAGTGGGGTCTGAACGGCAACCTCCGACCCTTTGCAGTCAATTTCATTGCAGAATCGCGCACCGAAAATAAAGCCCTCGTTGCCTGGGGCAACGAGGGCGGAAGAAACGTTCTTGCTTAGTTCAGCCGCGGCCCATGTTGGGCCGGAGGATGGCTAGCGTTGCAGCGGTTGGCCGGTGGCGGGATCGAGGATCATCAGCCGTCCGTCGCGATCGCCACGGCCCCTGTCGTCCGCGCCGTTGAAATCGAACAAAGAGTCGAGCGATCCCGCGATCTGATCAAAGGAGCCGCCCTGTGCAACCGATTTCGGTGACGCTTGATCGATCCGCCCGAGGTTGAAATTGTCCTCGATGAAACGCAGGACGGAGGACTGATCCGTCACCGTATGGTCGACGTAATTCTGGCGAGCGTAGGGCGAGATCACCAGGAACGGCATCCGCGGGCCATAGCCACAACGTCCCGGCACTTGTCCTGCGAGCGGAACACCGCACTGGCCGGGACCGGTAAGCGCGTCCGAACTTGCCGGCAGCGCGCCAAGCGCCGAGGCGTTGACCAGCGGCGGATAAACGTGGTCATACCAGCCGTCGGAATCGTCGTAGAGGACGATGATGGCCGTGTCCTTCCAGTACGGCGACTTCATGATCGTATTCACGACCTGCACGATGAAGTGCTGTTCGAGGAGCGGATCGGAATATTGCGCATGGCCGTCCATGAAGCCGGGCGCTTTCAGAAAGGTGACGGCCGGGAGCCTCACGCCCGGCTTGAATCCGGTGATATCGTAAGTCCGGCTGGTTGTGCCGCTCACGGAGTTGACCGTGAAGAGCGCACTCAAATCATATTGGTGATTGGCCTGATCTGAATATCCGACCATGGCCGGTGAAGTCGGCGGAAAATGATTCAAATTCTGCGTCGACGGAAAGTAGTTGAACGGTTGGTGATGACCGATGTAATCCTGCTTCACGGAGCCGTCGCTCGCCATGTGAATCGAATTGCAATTGATGAAGCCTCCCTGGAACCAACCCCAGGTCACGCCCTGATCATTGAGGAGATCCCCGACGTTCTTGCTTGGATTGGTCAGCGCCACCTGGGCTGAGCCCAGCGGATTGCAGATGTCGCCGAAAGGACGGGGATCGCCGAGGATCGAGCCCCCGCCGGTGCTTCCGTTCGTGTCGCTGCCCGCAACAGTGACGGTCGCTGTCCCGCTGGCTCCGGTCGACTGATTGATGCCAGGCACGGGCCCGAAGCCCGACTGGGTGGCGCCGGTGACGCCATGAGTATTGCCCGCGATCAGGTTGATCGCTCCTGGCGTCGACGGCCCATAGGTCGTTCCGAAAGAATTGTCGCTCATCGCGAAATGCTGCGCGTAGTACCAGAGCGCCGTGACAGTGTTACCGTCAAAGTAGCCCATCACAGTCGACTTGTCCGGCGCACAATTCGCCGAGGTCGAGCTGAGCTTTTGAACCACAAGGTCGATCTGCCCGGCGTGATAGGCGGCTTGCTCATCCGTGTAGTTGTGGTCCTCATCGCAGGTGGTCGCATGATTGCGGCCGAGGCGGAAGGGCTGGACGGTGCCGGTGCCCGCAATATTAAGTGTCGGGTTGTTGGGCGGGGCGGCGGGCCCGGTAAGCAGGCCGTTGACGGCGGGCGTGTCCGGCGCCGCCTTGAAGACGGGCTCTCCGGCGGTGCTGTTCGCCGCGAAGGGATAGGTCGCGAAATAGTGGTCGAAGGAGACGTTCTCCTGGAAGATGACAATGACGTGTTTGATCGGCGTGGTCGTCTCGGGGGGGCGCGCGAAGCTCGGTAAAGCGAAGCCGGTTGCCACGATCGTCGTCGTGGCAAGCGTACCGAGCCGCTTGAGCCATGTAAGGTGGTAGTCGGTCTTTAGATGCTCCACCCGTCTCGGCACCGGATCTTCTGCTGCGTGCGCGACGGCCTCGACTGCAAGCCCGCTCAAAGAGTTTTCATTCCTCATTCCTTGCGCTCCTATAAAGAGATTGTCTATGACAGTTCCCCGCGGATGATGCGATGGCAACGCGGTCCGGAAAGGCCGCTGCGATGCTGAAACTGGTCAGCGGGTTCCAAGCGGAACATTTTTCCAAAGGAATGTTGAATGGGAGCAACAGTTCTATGGCAATCTCGTGACGACCCCCTGCGGTAATGCCTATTTGCCGGCCAGTTGCGGCGGGCAGCTTGCGAGCCGTTAATTCGTGTCCTCGTATGACCGCTCTTGGCTCAGACCGTGCAAAAACGTGGTGAGAATCTGTGGATGGCGGCGCTGCTACGCCTGCCCTATGGGAAGCGCAGTCGGATGGCTGAAATTGGCGGACAGACCGCTCACGAAGCTCGTTTCAGGCCTGCATCGCTTCCATCGGAACTCCTGCTCCCAGCAGTTTCATCACCCGTTTCAGATTGTAGGCAAGCACGTGCAGGCTCATTTCCGTACTGACGCGATCCAGAGTCTTGGTCAGGAAATGGGCGCTTCCCATCCATAGCTTGATCGTCCCGAAGGGATGCTCCACGGTCTGGCGTCGGATGCGCATGCTCTTGGGGGCCTGGTCCAGGCGGGTCTGCATGGCGTCGAGGACGGCTTCGTGCTCCCAGCGGCTCACGCGCCGCTGCTCACTCGGGGTGCATTTGTCTTTCATTGAACACCCCTGGCAATGCGAACTCCAGTAGCGGTGCAGCGTTAGCCCATGCTCGATGCTGGAGTAGCGCCAAATCAGACGTTGTCCGGCCGGGCAACGGTATTCGTCGATCTTGGGTTGGTAAATGAAATCTGCCTTGCCGAAGCGCCCCTCCGCCGTGGCATTGGACGTCTCAGACTTGGGAACGATGGCGCTGATACCGGCTTCGTGGCACGCCAGAATCTCTTCGCTCTTGAAGTACCCACGGTCTGCAACCACCGTCAGGTCTTGTTGGACGCCCATTGCGCTGCGCGCCTGCTTGGCCATGCCGGATAGCTGGTCCCGATCGATGCCGATATTGGTCACCTCATGGGCCACAATGAGGTGGTGCTTAGCCTCGACCGCCGCCTGCACGTTGTAGCCCACGATGCCCGTGCCGCGTGTTTTCATCGAACGGGCATCGGAGTCGGTCAGGGAAAGCTGCTTGTCAGTGGTCTCATTGAGTCGGACTTCGATTTCCTTGAGCGCTTGCATCTGCGCTTTGAGGGCGGCGATCTTGCCTTCCAGCCGCTCGGTCCTGGCCTGCGCCACCACGGGCTCTTGCCGATCGGCGCTGTCTAGCCCTGCCAGGTAGCGATTGATGCTGGATTCAATCTCCTCCATCCGCCGCTGCAGCTTGGCGCTGGTGAAATTGCGGTCACGGTTATTGACCGCCTTGAATTTACTGCCGTCGATGGCCACCAGCGCCTCGGAGAATAGACCGAGCTGCTGGCACAGCACCACGAACTGACGGCACACGCTGCGGATCGCTTTGCCATTGTCTTTGCGGAATTGGCAATGGTCTTGAAGTCGGGCATCAGCCGACCCGTCAGCCACATCAGTTCGAGGTTGCGCTGGGTTTCGCGTTCCAGGCGTCGGCTCGATTGAATGCGATTGAGATAGCCGTAGATATAGATCTTGAGCAGTGCTGCGGGGTGATAAGCCGGCCTGCCCGTTGCCAGGGGTTCAACGCCCTGAAAGCCCAGCTTGCCAAGCTCGAGTTCATCGACAAAGACATCGACTACTCGAACCGGATTGGTCTCGGCAATATAATCATCGAGGCATTCTGGCAACAAAGTAGTTTGAGTTCGGCTTTCGCCTCGTACGAAACGCTTCATTTGAACGTCCCGACGCAGAATATGCTAAAAGCATATACTAAATGGCGTTTTTACACAATCTGGGCTGTTTCCGGCCACTTCTACTGTACGGTCCAGGCTCAACTTGATCAGGCCCCGCCTGTCAGTTCAATATTGAACCGGTACACATTATTCTTTGCCCTTTTTCCATTCGAATGGCAGGCTGCGGCAGTCCAGCGGTACCAGGAAGACGGCGGTCGAGCTCTGTTCGCCGCTCAACTGGGTAAACGTATCCAGGTAGCACGCCTGCATCGCCTCCGGTACCTGGCCGACGTCCCTACTACTGCTCTCTGTGCCACGTTTGCGTGCGTCCGATCAGCGATATGCCGATGAAACCGCGCACATCGAGACTTTTCCCGTCCGCCGAAAGCGTCATCTTGCAGCGATAGATCTTGCCGTTCTTGGGATCGAGTATTTCACCACCCGTCCAGGCATCGCCGTCTTTCTTCAGCCCCCACAGGATGGTCATGCCGACGATCGGCTTGTCCTTGCGCTCGTCCTTGCATTCATTGCACAGGTGCGCGGGATCGTCATCAGGCTGGTCGAATATCTTCTCCACCACGCCCTTGAGTTTCCCGTTCTCTTCGGCAATCCTGATGATGGACCGTTCCTGCTTGGTCTTGTCGTCGATGCTGCGCCAGACGCCGACCGGCGAGCCGGCGGCCGCAACGAGATTCGACGCAAGCATCAATGCTGCCGAGACAAGCAGGCTTGTCCTTACATTCATTTCGCTCTCCTCTTGGATGCATTCGAAGCGCTCGTCTGCAGCACCGCTGGAGCGGCGACGCGCAATCGTTCGATCGCTTTCCAGTTCCACTCGATGCCCAGCCCCGGCGTTTCGTAGGGGTAGGCGTAACCCTTATCGATCTTCATTTCGTTCTTCATGATCACGCCCAGTTGCGGAATGTTCTCCACCCATGGACAGTTCGGCACCGCGGCACACAGGCCAATGTGCAATTCCATTAGGTAATGCGGACAGATCGGCATGTTGAACGACTCGGCAATGTGCGCGCTCTTCAGCCAGGGCGTGATGCCGCCGATGCGCGCGACGTCGGTCTGCACGATGGAGCAGGCGCCACGCTGCATGTACTCGCGGAAGTGGCTGATCGAATAGAGCGATTCGCCGACTGCGATCGGCAGGCTGGTCGACTGCTGCAGCAGGACGTGGCCATTCAAGTCCTCGGCCGGCAACGGCTCTTCAAACCAGGCAAGATCGAATTGCTCGTAGTGGCGCGCGCGCCGGATGGCTTCGGCGATCGTGAAGCCCTGATTGGCATCCACCATAAGCTCCATCTCATCGCCGATCGCCTTGCGCACGGCGGCCAGCCGCTTCACATCTTCGCTGACGTGCGGTTTGCCGACCTTGATCTTCACGCCCCGGAAACCGCGCGCCTGGTTGGCCAGCGCATTGTCGACGACTTGTGCAATCGGAAAATGCAGCCAGCCGCCTTC
>JANXPQ010000248.1 GCA_025357235.1 Betaproteobacteria bacterium | reverse complement strand
CCGTTCCATGCGCCGCTCCTGCGTATAACCGAAAACGTCGAACGCGGTGCCGCGCAAACCACGCAGCTTCGCCAGCAGCTTGAACGCCGTGAACACCCAAGTGCCGTACTCCGCCTTGCGCAGTTCGCCCGTGCCCGGATCGCGCTTGGCCAGCAGCGGCGGCGCCAGATGGAAGTGGAGCTTGTAGTCGCCTTCGAACTGGGATTTGATCTTCTGCATGAAAGCCGGATCGGCGTACAAACGCGCAACTTCGTACTCGTCCTTGTAGGCGAGCAGCTTGAAGTAATAGCGCGCGACCGCTTCGGCAAATCCGGTCAGGCCTTTCGTCCGCAATGTTTCCGCCTGCTTCACCCGTTCGACCAGGCTGAGGTATTTTTCGGCGTACGCCGCATCCTGATAGCCGGTCAGGAACGCCACGCGGCGCTCCACCGTTTCCTCCAGCGTGTGGGAGAGCTGAGAAGTCGCCGCAACATCCGCTTTCGGCGCGATGAGCCGCTCGACCGCGGCAAGATCGACCGCGGCGCGACGGCCCCATAGGAATGCCGCCTGGTTCATTTTTACCGCGGCGCCGTTCAATTCGATGGCCTTGTTGATGGCTTCCGAAGAAACCGGCACCTGGCCCTTCTGGAGGGCGTAACCAAGCATGAACAGGTTGGTCGCAATCGAATCGCCGATCAGGGCGGTGGCGATGCGCGTCGCATCCACGAATTCGGCATTCGCTTCGCCCACGCCTTTGGTGATGGTCCGCTTGAGCGACGCCCCGGGAAACTGGATGTTCGCGTTGCGGGTGAACTCCCCGGTCATCTGCTGATGCGTGTTCACGACCATGCGCGTGCCTTCGCGCGTGGTATCCATGGTTTTCTGGCTGGCCGAGACCACGAAATCGCAGCCCAGCACCAGCTTCGCGCCGCCCGAGCCCAGGCGCACGGTCCTGATGTCTTCCGGCTTGGCTGCAATCTGCAGATGGCTCCATACCGCGCCCCCCTTCTGCGCCAGGCCAGCCATGTCGAGGGCACCGAACCCTTTGTTCTCCAGGTGCGCCGCCATGCCGACGATCGCACCGATGGTCACCACGCCGGTGCCGCCGACGCCGGTGACCATGATGCCGTAGGGCTGATCGAGTTTCGGCATCTGCGGTTCCGGCACCGCCGCGAACAGCGTCTCGATATTCTGTCCGGCTGGCGCATTCTTGCCTTTGCGAATTCCACCGCCGTGCACGGTCACGAAGCTGGGGCAGAAGCCCTTTACGCAGGAAAAATCCTTGTTGCAGGCCGACTGGTCGATCATGCGCTTGCGGCCGAACTCGGTTTCCAGCGGCAACACCGATACGCAATTCGACTTGACCCCGCAATCGCCGCAACCTTCGCAGACGAGGTCGTTGATGAATGTGCGCTTGGCCGGATCGGGATATTGGTTGCGCTTGCGCCGGCGGCGTTTTTCCGCGGCACAGGTCTGGTCGTAGATGATCACCGACAGGCCGGGTATCTCGCGGAATTCGCGCTGCACCTGGTCATAGTCGTCGCGATGATGGATGGTTACGCCCGGCGCCCATTCCGTTCCCACGGGGTATTTTTCCGGTTCGTCGGTCACCACCGCGATTTTCACGGCGCCTTCACCGTATACCTGCAGCGTGATCTGCGGCACGGTCAGCGGACCGTCCACATGCTGTCCGCCCGTCATGGCGACGGCATCGTTGTAGAGAATCTTGTAAGTAACGTTCACGCCGGAGGCCTTGGCCGCACGCACGGCCAGCAGTCCGGAGTGGTAGTAGGTGCCGTCGCCTATGTTCTGGAACATGTGCGGGGTCTTCACGAACGGCGCTTCGCCCACCCAACTCGCGCCCTCACCGCCCATTTGTGTGTAGCCAGCGGTATTGCGGTCCATGAATTGCGCCATGAAATGGCAGCCGATACCGGCCAGTGCGCGCGAACCCTCCGGCACCTGGGTGCCGGTATTGTGCGGACAGCCGGAACAGAAATACGGCGTCCGATCCATCGCCGGCTTCTCTGCCACCCGCGCTTCCAGCCGCTCCTGCTCGGCCACGCACGCAGCCAGTTGCGCGTCGCTTACTCGCGCAAGCAGCCGGCGACCGATCGCAACCGCGATCTCGTTGGGATCGAGCGCGGCATTGGAGCGGAACAGGATTTTGCCGACTTCATCGCGCTTGCCGACCACTTCCGGCGCGCCGGTCTTGCCGTACAGTATTTCCTTCAACTGGGGTTCGATCAGTCCGCGCTTTTCTTCCACGACGATGATTTTGTCGAGGCCCTCGGCGAATTTCGCCGCGCCGCTCGGCTCGAGTGGCCACGTCATGCCGATCTTGTAGATGCGAAGCCCGAGCCGCGCCGCTTCGGCGTCGTCGATGCCCAGATACTGCAATGCCTGGCGCACATCCATGTAAGACTTGCCGCAGGTGGCGATGCCCAGCTTCGCATTCGGCGAATCCATGACGACCTGGTCGAGCTTGTTGGCCAGCGCAAACGCTTTTGCCGCCTCCAGCTTGTAGGTATGCAGCCGCGCTTCCTGCTCCAGCGGCGCGTCGGGCCAGCGGATGTTCAGCCCGCCTTCCGGCATTTTGAAACTGGAGGGCACCACGATACGCACGCGGTCCGCATCGACGTTGACCGAGGCACTCGCGTCGATCGTGTCTTTCATGCATTTCAGGCCCACCCAGCAACCCGAGTAGCGCGACAGCGCCCAGCCATAGAGGCCGTAGTCGAGCAATTCCTGCACGCCGGCGGGATTCAGGATCGGCATCATCGCGTCCACCATCGCAAATTCGCTCTGATGCGCGGTCGTGGAAGATTCGCAGGTGTGATCATCGCCCATCAGGCAGATCACGCCGCCCAGCGGCGCGGAACCGGCCAGGTTGCCATGACGGAAGGCATCGCCCGTGCGGTCGACCCCGGGCCCCTTGCCGTACCAGATGGCATAGACGCCGTCGTACTTGTTATCGCCGTCGAAATGCGCCTGCTGCGTGCCCCAGCAGGCCGTCGCCGCCAAGTCTTCGTTGACGCCGGGCTGGAATACGATGTTGTGCGCCGTGAGATGTTTGCCCGCGGCCCAGAGCTGCTGGTCGAAACCGCCGAGCGGCGAGCCGCGGTAACCCGAAATGTAGCAACCGGACGTGATGCCGGCGGCGCGATCGCGCAGGTGCTGCATGATCGGCAACCGCACGAGTGCCTGGGTGCCGGTGATGTAAACACGTCCGGACTGCAACGTGTATTTGTCATCGAGCGCAACGCTGGACAGGGTCATGGCAATAGTCTCTTCATGGGCATTTCCGGACCATCCCGACGCTTTCGGAACGCCCCGGACCAGTCGTCATTTTCGCGGAAATCCCGGTCATTCTCCACATGTGGGTGTCGCCGGAATCATCAAGGGCGCCGACGCGTTCCGCAGACCAGAATTCACCAGCGGAGCGCGCGGGACTGGCGGCGCGATCAGAAAGGAATATCGTCCTCGAGATCGTCGAAATTGCCGCCCTTGCCGGCTCCTGCCGCCTTCTTGGCTGGCGCCGCGGCAGAGGAGCGCGCAGGGGGGGGTGCGTCGTCTTCCGGGGGAGCCATGCGCTCGGATCCGCCCGAGCGCGAGCCGAGCATCTGCATGCGATCGGCGCGTATTTCCGTCGTGTAACGCTCCTGGCCTTCCTTGTCGGTCCACTTGCGGGTCTGCAATTTGCCTTCGATATAGACTTGCGAGCCCTTTTTCAGGTATTCGCCGGCGATCTCCGCCGTTTTTCCGAACATGGCGACACGATGCCATTCAGTCTGTTCCTGCTTTTCGCCCGCTTTGTCTTTCCACGTTTCCGTGGTGGCTATGGTGATATTGGCCACCGCGTCGCCGCTGGGCATATAGCGCACCTCCGGATCACGTCCGAGGTTGCCGATCAGGATCACTTTGTTTATCGAGGCCATTGCTCAACTCTCCCCTGCCAGTAATTTGATGACATTCTGTTCGTCGAAGCCGCTGCTGTCCACTTTCAGATACGCAACGCCCTCGCCGCTGAGGCTCACTTCGCGCACGCCCGGCAGACCCGACAGGCTGCGCACCAGGCCGGAAGCGGTCTGCGCGTCGGTCCTGGGCAGCTGATAACGGCGCGTCTGCAGGCCGCGCGGAATACGCATGCCGAAGGCCAGCAGCAACCAGACCACCGCCAGTGTGCCGCAGAAGCCGAATACCGCGGGCGTGCCGTAGTGCTGCGACAACCAGCCGCCGCTCGCCGCCCCGACAAACGTGCCGATGAATTGCACGGAGCCATAAATGCCGATGGCGGTTCCCTTCGCGCCGGCCGGTGCCCGCTTCGAAATCATGGACGGCAATGTCGCTTCGAGCAGATTGAAGGCGGCGAAGAACGCCAGCAAGCCCACCACCAGCGCGGACAGCCCCCCGCCCGCGAGCATCAGGATGGCGAGTGAGCCGATCAGCACGACGACTGCGCCGACGAATACCGGCTTCTGCAGTCCCCTGCGCTCGGCCAGCAGCATGGGCGGCAGCATCAGCACGATTGCGCCGAGCATGACCGGCAGGTATACACGCCAGTGACTGCCCGAAGGCAGGTGTGCCTGGAGCGCAAACGGCACCACGACAAAAAGCGCCATCAGGATACTGTGCAGCGCGAATATGCCGTAGTTGAGCCGCAACAACTGCCTGTCGCGCGCCACCGACCTGAACGATGCCGGCTGAGCCGGCGATTTGTGCGCGGCGGCCTGCCCCGGCTCGGGCACCACGAAGCGCACGACCAGCACCGCCGCGATCGCCAGGATTCCGGTCAGCGCGAAAATCCCCGGGACGCCGATCATGCGATCGAGCACCGGTCCGGCCGCCATGGACAGTGCGAACGTGCCACCGATGGTCATGCCGATGATGGCCATGGCCTTGGTGCGCTGATCGTCGCGCGTCAGGTCCGCAGCCAATGCGATCACGGCGGCGGAAATAGCGCCGGCACCCTGGATTATTCGCCCCACGATCACCATATCTACATCCTGGGCCAGCGCGGCGACAAGGCTGCCCAGCGCGAAAATGACCAGCCCGAGGTAGATGGTGCGTTTGCGTCCCCAGCGATCCGAAAGCCAACCGAACGGAACCTGCAGGCAGGCTTGGGTCAGGCCGTATGCGCCGAGCGCGATGCCGACCATGGTATGGCTGCCTCCGCCGGGAAGCTTGGCGGCATAGAGCGCGAACACCGGCAGGATGATGAACATGCCGAGCATGCGCAGCCCGAAAATCCCGGCGAGACCAAAGCTCGCGCGCAACTCCTGGGGCGTCATGCGGTCTGATGCAGGCATTCGGGGAGGGGACTGAACAGCAGGTTGGGAATTGCTTTTGAAGTGCAGTATATTAGCAGGTTGACCAAACACTCGGCCAGCGAATGGATTTCATCCGCGTACGCGGCGCACGCACGCACAATCTGAAGAACATCAATCTCGATCTGCCGCGCAACCGGCTGGTCGTGATCACCGGGTTGTCCGGTTCCGGCAAATCTTCTCTCGCCTTCGACACGCTCTACGCGGAAGGCCAGCGCCGCTACGTCGAATCGCTGTCGGCCTACGCGCGGCAATTTCTGCAGTTGATGGAAAAGCCGGATGTCGACCTGATCGAGGGTTTGTCGCCGGCGATCTCGATCGAGCAGAAAGCCACCAGCCACAATCCGCGCTCGACCGTAGGTACCATCACCGAAATCCACGATTACCTGCGGTTGCTTTACGCCCGTGTGGGCGAGCCGCAGTGTCCGGATCATGGCCTGGTGTTGTCGGCGCAAAGCGTATCGCAGATGGTCGACCATGTGCTGCAGCTTCCCGAGGACACGCGCCTGATGATCCTCGCGCCGCTGGTCGTGGAGCGCAAAGGCGAGAACCTGGACTTGTTCGAGGATCTGCGTGCACAGGGTTTCGTGCGCGTACGCGTCGACGGCAAGGTGGTTGACCTCGACAGCGTCCCGAAGCTCACCAAGACCAAAAAACACACGGTCGAGATCGTCATCGACCGGGTGAAGGTACGCGCGGACATCAAACAACGCTTGGCCGAGTCGTTCGAAACAGCACTGCGCCATGCCGACGGGCGGGCCTTGGCGGTGGAAATGGATGGCGGGCAGGAACACCTGTTTTCCGCGCGCTTCGCCTGCCCGATCTGCAGCTATTCGCTATCCGAACTGGAGCCACGGCTGTTTTCGTTCAACAATCCGATGGGCGCCTGCCCGCGTTGCGACGGCCTCGGCCAGATCACGTTCTTCGATCCGAAACGCGTGGTGGCATTTCCGCACATGTCACTCGCTGCGGGCGCGGTCAGGGGCTGGGACAAGCGCAACCAGTTCTACTTCCAGATGATCGGCAGCCTCGCGCAGCAGTACGGGTTCGACGTCGACGCGCCATTCGAACAACTGCCGGAAAACGTGCGCGATCTGATCCTGAACGGCACCGGCCGTGAAAAGGTGCGTTTTCTCTACGTCGGCGAGCGCAACAACAAGTACCAGCGCGAGCATCCATTCGAAGGCATCCTGCCCAACCTGGAACGGCGTTATCGCGAAACCGATTCGGCCGCGGTGCGCGAAGAACTGGCGAAATATCTCGCCAGCCAGCCCTGCCCCGAGTGCAAGGGCACGCGCCTGCGCCGCGAAGCACGCAACGTATTCGTTGGCGGCAAGGCTATCTTCGAAGTCAGCGGGCTGCCGCTGAAACTGGCGCTGCAGTTTTTCGGCGAATTGAAGCTCGAAGGCGCAAAGCTCGCGATCGCAGAAAAGATCGTGCACGAGATCGCCAACCGCCTGCAATTCCTGGTGAACGTCGGCCTGGACTATCTCGCACTGGATCGTGCGGCCGACACCCTTTCCGGCGGCGAAGCGCAGCGCATCAGGCTCGCCTCGCAGATCGGCTCGGGATTGACCGGGGTGATGTATGTGCTGGACGAGCCTTCCATCGGTCTGCACCAGCGCGACAACGACCGGCTGCTCGAAACGCTGAAAGAACTGCGCGACCTCGGCAACTCGGTCATCGTGGTGGAACACGACGTCGATGCGATCCTGAATGCCGACTACGTGGTGGACATGGGGCCGGGCGCCGGCGTGCATGGTGGCCGCATCGTCGCCGAAGGAACGCCTGCCCAGATCGCAGCCAGCCCCGAATCGCTCACCGGGCAGTATTTGTCCGGGCGTCGCCACATCCCGATGCCGCCCTTGCGTCACAAGCCCCAGGAAAAGCAGATGCTGCGTCTGCTAGGCGCGAGCGGCAACAATCTGAAAAGCGTGAACCTCGAACTGCCGGTCGGCTTGTTCGTCTGCATAACCGGCGTCTCCGGTTCCGGAAAATCCACGCTGATCAACGACACGCTCTACCAGGCCGTAGCCCAACATCTGTACGGGAGCACCGCCGAGCCGGCGCCGCACGACGAAATACAAGGACTGGATTTTTTCGACAAAGTCGTCAATGTGGACCAGAGCCCGATCGGACGCACGCCGCGCTCCAATCCCGCCACGTACACCGGCCTGTTCACGCCGATCCGCGACCTGTTCGCAGGCGTGCCGCTGGCGCGCGAGCGCGGTTACGGCGCGGGACGCTTCTCCTTCAACGTCAAGGGCGGGCGATGCGAGGCGTGCCAGGGCGACGGCGTCATCAAGGTGGAGATGCATTTTCTGCCCGACATCTATGTCGCCTGCGATGTCTGCCACGGAAAGCGCTACAACCGCGAGACCCTCGAGATTCAATACAAGGGTCGCAACATCCACGAAGTGCTGGATATGAATGTTGAACAGGCGCGGGATTTCTTCAGCGCCGTTCCGGTGCTCGCCCGAAAACTCGATACGCTGCTCGATGTCGGGCTTGGCTATATCCGCCTCGGACAAAGCGCGACCACCCTGTCGGGCGGCGAAGCGCAGCGCGTCAAGCTCGCACTGGAGCTTTCCAAGCGCGACACCGGACGCACGCTCTACATCCTGGATGAGCCGACCACCGGTCTGCATTTCCACGACATCGAGTTGCTGCTCACCGTGCTACACCGCTTGCGCGATCACGGCAACACCGTGGTGGTGATCGAGCACAATCTGGATGTCATCAAGACAGCTGACTGGATCATAGATCTCGGCCCCGAAGGCGGCGATGGTGGCGGCAGCATCCTCGTGCAGGGCACCCCGGAAACAGTGGCCGCGTCCACATCGTCCTATACCGGAAACTACCTGCGCCAGATCATCGCGCCCAAGCCTGCCCGCAGCCGCGTCGCAGCGGGGCTGATTACCTGATCCGATTTGAATTGCCCAAGAGGCGCATTCCAGCACCCTGCAAGACATAGTTCGGGCTCAACTCCGGCCTTCTGCTGCCGTAATCGCGGAAGGATCAGCCGGAAGCGCCCATGCAACCTCACCTCTCGCGTACCAGTATTGCCGCCTTGCTGCTTGCGGCAGTATCAGCCGTCAACGCTGCAGACCCGCCTTCCGCGGAGCTTGCACAGCTCACCGAGCTCTCGCTCGAGCAACTGCTCGACGTCAAGGTAACCGGCGCATCGAAATATTCCCAGCGCGCTTCCGAAGCCCCGGCATCGATCAGCGTGCTGACTGCAGAGGACTTCCATCGCTACGGCTGGCGCACGCTGGCCGAGGCGTTGCGCAGCGTGCGCGGCCTGTACGTAACCTATGACCGCGCCTACAGCTACGTAGGCATTCGCGGCTTTCAGCGTGTTGGCGACTTCAATTCCCGCATTCTCCTGCTGGTCGATGGTTATCGCGTCAACGACAACATTTTCGACCAGGCCTTCATGGGCAGCGAGTTCCCGATCGATATCGACCTGATCGAGCGCGTGGAAGTCATACGCGGACCGAGCTCATCCGTTTACGGCGGCAACGCGCTGTTCGGCGTCATCAATGTGATCACGAAATCAGCCTTGGCGGCCGGCGCTCCCGAACTGGGCGCCTCCATCGGGAGTTTCGGTTCACGAGAGGGCCGTGTTGCATTCGGCCGCAAAGCCGAAAACGGCGCGAGCCTGCTGTTGTCGGCGAGCCGATATCACAGCGATGGCCCGACGCTTTCCTTCCCCGGCGAGCCATCGAGCGGCGGCCTTCCCGTTTCCGGGACCGACTGGGAGGACCGCTATCGATTCTTCGGCAAATTCGAGTACGAGGGGCTGCGAGTGAGCGTATTCGATGCCGATCGCCAGAAAGGCATTACCGGCGGCTTGTACGGGACGATCGTCGATCCCCGCAATCTTACCCAGGATCGCCAGTCCGGAATCGACGCTGTCTATACGAGGATGATCGGCGCGATCGAAACCACGGCTCACGTCGCCTATAAGGATTACCGGTATATCGGCGACTTCTACTACAACCCGGCGATCCTGGGACAGGACAGAACACAGGGACGCTGGTGGGTAACCGAGCTGAAAGGCCTCACCGATATCGGACGCCACAAGCTGGTCGTCGGCACCGAGTACCAACGCAATCTGCGTCAGGACCAGACCAACTACGACGTCCAGCCCTACGTTCTCTATCTCGACGATCATCGCAGCAGCGACGTGATCGGAATTTTTGTCCAGGACGACATTGCGCTTTCTGAAAAGCTGACTTTCTCTGCGGGTCTGCGCTACGACGGATACAGTGGCAGCGACAAGCAGACCAACCCGCGCCTGGGGTTGATCTACCATCTGAGCGACCCGACCGTGGTCAAACTGCTCTACGGGACGGCTTTCCGCCCGCCCAACGCATACGAGCGTTTCTATTCCTATCCCACCGTGCAGGTCGGCAATCCTGCGTTGAAGCCGGAAAAAATACAGAGCATGGAGGCCGTCTTCGAAACGCGGCTGCGCGAGAACACGCGCCTGTCGGCCGCGGCTTTCCACTATCGCATCCGGGACCTGATCGACACGAGTACTGATCCCGTAACGGGTCTATCGCAGTTCCAGAATCTGAGCCAGGCGCGTACGAACGGCGGCTCGCTTGAACTGGAGCACGCCACCGCAAATGGCATCAGGATTCGCACAAGCTATGCCTTCCAGGACGCGCGCGACGATGCCGGCAACAGGCTTACAAATCTTCCCAGACATCTCATCAAGCTGAATCTCTCGGCGCCTATTGGTTCGGGACTGCAGGCTGGCGTAGAGACGCAATACACCAGCGCGCGCGAAACTTCGCTCAGCCAGATACCTGCGTACGCGCTCGCCAATGTCACCGTTTCCACCGTCACGCCATGGCAAGGGTGGGACCTCTCGGTCAGCGTGTACAACGTCATGAATCGGGTTTATTCGGATCCGGCCGACTTGGGCGGCAGCCGCGATCTGCTGCAGCAGGACGGTCGTACTTTCCAACTCAGGGCAATCTACCGATTCTGAGAACGGACGTGAAACACTCGAATCTGTCTTCTGGCGCTTTGCGGTGCGCGGTTACGCAAAACCGAATCCTGTTGTCCGCGCTGCTGTTGCCGCTCGCATTCGGAGCGGGCGCGCCGGCGGCCGCTCCGCCGTCCGATTCCGCCTCCGAAGCCACTATCAAGGCGGCGTTCGTCTACAACTTCGCGAAGTTTGTCGAATGGCAGCCCGATTCCCCGGCAGGCGCGCCCGGCGACATGAAGATTTGCACTGCGGGCGTGGATCCCGAGCTTGCGACCACTGTCGCGGCGCTGGCAGGCAAGCCGGTGCAAACCAGGACCGTCGCTGTGCGGCGCGACATCAAGGTCGCCGATCTGGATGCCTGCCAGATATTGCTGCTGGGCTCGGGAGCGCGTGCGCTTGCCGATGCGGCACGCGGCAAAACGGGTCTGCTCACCATCAGCGACGTCAGGGGATTCGCGGCAGCCGGCGGCGTCATCGAACTGTTCGCCGAGGACGGAAGGATGCGGTTCGAAATCAACGTGCGGGCCGCGCAGCGAGCTGGCCTGCGGATCAGTTCGCAACTTCTGAAGCTGGCCAAAGTCACGCCGGAACAATAAGGAACGCCGCGATGACAATCCGTTTCAGCGATTATCCGATCAGCCACAAGATCGCCGCAGTATTCATGCTCTCGGCAGGTGTTGGATTGCTGCTGGCGTATTTTCTGGTCGAAGGTTCGGCGCTCGCATCCCGCACCGCCAGTGCACTGGCCAATGCAACCGCCATGGCCGACGTGGTCGGACTCAACAGTTCGGCGCCACTGATCTTTTCCGATAAGTCTGCGGCACAGCAGGCATTGTCGGCACTCCGGGCCAACCCCGATGTGGTCGCCGCGCGGCTGATCGACGCGAAAGGCCATACCTTCGCAACCTTCGAAGCGCGGCCGGGCCTGGTCAACCATGTGGCCTGGGTAGTCGAGTACAAAGGGATTGTGTCGACGCTCTGGGCCGATACCGCCCAGGTTATGCGAGCGGTACGGCTCGACGGCGAACGTGTGGGCGAAGTCTGGCTGCTGTTCGATTTGAAACCGCTGCGTGCCGAGTTGTTGCGGGAATCCATGACTGCGGCACTGGGGATCATTGCCGCATTCCTGATCGCATTTCTGATTGCGCGTCGCATGAGCGAGCGAATTCTCAAACCCATATTCGAACTCGTGGATGCGACGCGCATTGTCTCGCGCGACAAGAACTACGCCATGCGCGTCGAGCGCCGCGCCAACGACGAGCTCGGGCGACTGACCGATGCGTTCAACCAGATGCTTGCGGAACTGGAACAGCGCGATGACGAACTACGCGTCTATGGCGGCAGCCTCGAGGAGAAAGTCCGCCTGCGCACCGAGGAGTTGATGCGCCAGACTGACAATCTGACCCTTGCCGAGCACAGATTGAAACTCGCGCTTGACGGCTCGCAACTGGCGTTGTTTGACTGGAACGTCAAGTCGGGCCGGATCTACCTGAGCGAACAATGGTCGCTGATGCGAGGCGGGGGCGCACTTGAAGAAGTCGTGCCGTTCCAGTCGCTGGTCGACATCACCCATCCCGACGACAAGCCGCAGGTCAACGAACTCATCCGAGCGGCGATCAGGGAATTCGCCACGGACATTTATCGGGCTCAACATCGCGTCAGGAATCTGGCGGGCGAATGGATGTGGGTCGAAAGTCACGGAAAGGTGGTCGAGCGCGATGCCGCCGGACGCGCGCTCAGAATGGCGGGAACGAATGCCGACATCACGGCGCGAAAGAGGACAGAAGAAGAGTTGCAGCACGCCAAGGAAGCGGCGGAAGCCGCGAGCGTAGCCAAGTCGCAATTCCTGGCAAACATGAGCCATGAGATTCGCACGCCGATGAACGGCGTGCTTGGAATGACAGAACTGTTGCTGCAGAGCCGGCTGTCGGACAACCAGCATCGGCTAGCCAGGACGGTCGAGCGCTCCGCGGAGCATTTGCTCGAGATCATCAACGAGATTCTCGATTTCTCCAAAATCGAGGCGGGGAAAATCGACCTCGAGCATATTTCTTTCAACGTGCTGGAATCCATCGAGGACGTAGCGCAGATGTTTGCGGAACGGGCCCAAGCCAAGGGCTTGGAAATCGCTTGCTCCGTGGATGCCAGCGTACCGAAGAGGCTACGCGGCGACCCGGTGCGATTGCGACAGATCGTGGTCAACCTGGTCAACAACGCGATCAAGTTCACGGAACGCGGCGAAGTGGTGGTGGCCGTCACGGCCGCGCAATGCGAGCAGGACATGGTGCAGTTGCGGGTCGCGGTACGCGATACCGGCATCGGTGTTCCTGTTCAGGTGCGTGAAAAAATCTTCGAAGCCTTTTCGCAGGCCGATGGCAGCACTACGCGCAAATTCGGCGGAACGGGACTGGGACTTTCCATCGTACGTCAACTGGTGGAATTGATGGGAGGAGAAGTTGGCGTAGATAGCGAGGCCGGGGTCGGCTCCACCTTCTGGTTTACCGTGACGCTTGAGGACGTACCTGCGGACGCTGACGACCGGTCTCCCGGAAGCTTACGTGGCTTGCGCGTTCTCGTGGTCGATGACAACGCCACGAATCGGGAAATACTGGACCACCAGTGTCGCGCAGCCGGCGTCGAATCCATGTGCGTTGCGGACGGGCCGGCCGTTCTGGAAGTCCTTGCGACCGCGACGCCTCCATTCGACGTCGTGATACTCGACATGCATATGCCGGTTATGAGCGGCCTCGAAGTTGCAACGGAAATCCGGCGCCGCCATCCCGGAACTGCAATCCCCAAGCTGATCATGCTGAGTTCCGTCGACTACGTCATCCACGTTGCGACGATGCAGGGCTTGGGAATATCTGCGTGGCTGAGAAAACCGATCCGCGAGTCGGAACTACACCGGTGTCTTGCGGACGCAACCGGAATGGCGTTGGACGACGCGGCGCTGGTGTCTCCCCACGCCACAGGCGTCCCCGCCAAGATCGGCGGACGGGTGCTCCTGGTCGAGGACAATCCGGTCAATCAGCTTGTCGCAAAGGAAATGCTCGCGAGCCTCGGATGCCAGTTGGAAGTGGCCGACAACGGTCGTGCAGCCCTCGAATGCATACGCCGCGGAAAGTTTGACGTCGTGTTGATGGACTGCCAGATGCCGGAGATGGATGGCTACGAAGCGACTCGCGAACTGCGGCGGATCGAGTCCAGCGGTAATTCAAGACTGCCGGTGGTGGCGCTGACTGCAAATGCAATGGATGGCGACCGGGACCGCTGCGTGGCAGCGGGCATGGACGACTATCTGACCAAACCGTTCAAGCGCGAACAACTCGCGAAAATGCTGGCGCGCCATTTGCGCGCCGATACCAAGGCGGGTTCGACAATGGCCAATGATGCACCGCAGACAATTCCGACGGAATTCATCGATTCGAAAGCGCTCGACAACATCCGTGCACTCGGTGCCGGCAGCGGCCTGCTGTGCAAAGTCCTGGATGCCTATCTGGGATCGGCGCCCAAGCTGTTGGAGGAATTCTTCGATGGGCTTTCCGACGGCAATGTCGAACAAATTCATCGTGCCGTCCACACGCTCAAGTCCAGCAGCGCGAATGTCGGCGCAATGGTCTTTCGTTGCTATGCGGCCAGATTGAGGCCCATCTCCGGACCGGGGACCTCGATCGCGCAAAAACCGATGCTTCCGCCCTGCGCGAGGTCCACGATGCCGCGGTGCAAGCCTTGCAGGCGCGATTGCTGTTGGAAAAGGAGACCGCATGAATTCGCGCGATATGAGGATTGGAGCCAAAACAGCGATCGCGCTGATCGTGGATGACGACCCGGTGATGCGAATTCTCATCCGCAAAGCGCTGGAGACCGATGGCTTCAGTGTCCATGAGTCGGAAGACGGACGACAGGCGGTCGCAAGCTTTCCCCAGCTCCAGCCGGATATCGTGCTGATGGACGTCATGATGCCGGAACTGGATGGCTTTGGTGCCTGCCGCGAGATTCGTGGACTGCCGCAGGGTACGCGAACGCCGATCCTGATGCTTACCGGCCTGGATGATCTCGACTCTATCAATCGCGCCTTTGATGCAGGGGCCACCGATTTCATAGCCAAACCGATCAACTGGGGTGTCCTGGGCTACCGCGTGCGCTATTTGCTCCGATCGGCCAATACCCTCGAACAGCTGGTCCGCAATCAGGAAAGCCTTGCAGAGGCGCAACGCATCGCCCATCTGGGAAACTGGGAATGGGACATCGAGCAGGACCAGGTGTACTGGTCGGCGGAGACTTATCGCGTGCTTGGTCTGGAAGACGACGCGACCACTGCAGACATGGCGAGTTTCATGGAACGTATCCACCCCGAGGAGCGAGGGCAAGCGCAGGATGCGTTGCGTCAATTCATAAGTGAAGGTCACGCAATCGATACCACGCACCGCGTCGTCCTCGATGACGGATCGATCCGATACATACACATACTCGGCCTCACCCGCAGGACCGCAGACGGACGGGCGAGCTTCGTCGCCGGGACGATCCAGGATATTACCGATCGCAAGAAAGCGGAGGAGCGTATTCGATACCTGGCGTACTACGACGCGCTAACCACGCTGCCGAACCGCCAATTCTTCCTCGAGCAAGTACAGCGCAGCCTGGCATTCGCGCGTCGCCACGGCCGGCTGCTCGGCGTTCTCTCTCTCGATCTGGACCAATTCAAACGCATCAACGACACGCTCGGCCACAGTCTCGGGGACGATCTGCTCGTAGCGGTTTCGAAGCGCCTCGGTGATAGTGTGCGCACGACCGATGCGGTGGCACGCCTTCAACTGGCCAGCGATGGACTCGCCCGGCTGGGCGGCGATGAATTCAGCGTTTTGCTGACCGAACTCGTGCATTTCCACGATGCAGCGAAAGTCGCCCACCGTATTCTTGACGAACTCAAGTCACCGTTCAGGCTGGGAGATCAGGAGGTATTCGTGACCGCGAGTAGAGGCATCGCACTGTTTCCGAATGATGGCGAAACCCCCGAAATCCTGGTCAAGAATGCCGACACCGCGATGCACTACGCCAAGGAACAAGGCAGAAACAACTATCAGTTCTATGGCGGAGGGATGAACGCAACGGCTCTTGAAAAGCTGGCGCTGGAAGCGCAATTGCGTAAGGCACTTGAGCGCGAGGAATTCATCCTGCACTATCAGCCCAAGGTCAGCGCGTTGGACGGTCGCGTGACCGGCGTCGAAGCTCTCGTGAGATGGAATCACCCCGCCTTGGGGATCGTCGGACCGAACCAGTTCATTTCCGTCGCCGAGGAAATCGGCCTGATCATTCCGCTCGGGGAATGGGTGCTGGCGACCGCCTGCCGGCAATTGCGTGCCTGGCAACAGGCCGGTTGCGCACCGATCAGCGTCGCGGTGAATATCGCTGGCTCGCACTTCCGCCAACCCAACCTGCTGACTTCGGTCGCGGACGCGTTGCGCGATACCGGTATGGATCCCAATCTCCTGGAAATCGAAGTCACGGAAAGCATGTTGATGGACAACGTCGAAGGCACCATCGCCGTGCTTCGCAACCTCAAGTCGATGGGCGTGCAACTCGCCATAGACGATTTCGGCACCGGTTACTCTTCCCTGGCCTACCTGAAGCGCTTCCCTCTGGACACCCTGAAAATCGACCGCTCATTCATCAAGGACGCACCGGGGGACGCGGGAGACGCTGCACTCACCACCGCGATCATAGGCATGGCACACAGCCTGAATCTGGGTGTGGTGGCGGAAGGCGTGGAACTGCAGTCCCAGTTCGATTTCCTGAAGGAACGCGGCTGTGACGTCATTCAGGGCTATCTGATCAGCCGGCCTGTCCCGCCTGAAAACATTCTGGAACTCATCGACATGCGCGAGTCTATGGCGGGAATCGCGACACAGCCCGTAAAAGTGAAAGCCGGCTGATCCGGTCCAAGAAATGAAGAAGCCGGGATAAACCCGGCTTCTTCATTTCTTGCAACCTTGCTTCATCGCCGCATTGCGGCCGGCCCGGACAGGCTTACTTGTCCGCTGCCTTGGTTCCTTCAGCCGCTTCGGGACGATCGAGCAGTTCCACGAGCGCCATCGGAGCGTTGTCGCCCTGCCGGAAACCGAACTTCAGGATGCGCAGGTAGCCGCCATTGCGATTGGCAAAGCGCGGGCCCAGCTCGTCAAACAGCTTCAGCACCATTTCGCGGTCGCGCAAGCGCGAAAACGCCCGGCGGCGGTTCGCGAGCGACGGCTTTTTGCCCAGCGTAATGATCGGCTCGGCAACGCGGCGCAATTCCTTTGCCTTGGGCAAGGTGGTCTTGATGACCTCATGCTTCAGCAGAGAATTGGTCATGTTCCGCAGCATGGCCAGCCGATGGCTGCTGGTGCGGTTGAGTTTTCGCAGTCCCAGTCCGTGACGCATTTCCTATCCCCTTAAACCTTCTCGAGTCCGACCGGCGGCCAGTTCTCGAGTTTCATGCCGAGCGTCAGTCCGCGCGAGGCAAGCACTTCCTTGATCTCGTTGAGCGATTTGCGGCCCAGATTCGGTGTCTTCAGCAACTCTGTTTCCATACGCTGGATCAGATCGCCGATGTAATAGATGTTCTCCGCCTTCAGGCAGTTTGCCGAACGCACGGTGAGTTCGAGATCGTCCACCGGGCGCAACAGGATCGGATCCACCTGCGGGGCCTTCGGCTGTTCGATCGGTGCCGGCGTGCCTTTCAGGTCCGCGAACAGCGACAGCTGGTCGACAAGGATACGGGCGGCATAGCGGATCGCCTCTTCTGGCTCGACGACGCCGTTGGTCTCGATGTCCATGATCAGCTTGTCGAGGTCGGTGCGCTGTTCCACGCGCGCCGATTCGACCGCATAGCTGACCCGCTTCACCGGGCTGAATGAAGCGTCAACCATGATATTTCCGATGGTGCGGCCTTCCTTCGCCAGCGCGCGCGTGGTGGCGGGTACATAACCGCGTCCGCCTTCGACCTTGATCTGCATGTCGAGCTTGCCGCCCGGTGCAATGTGCGCGATGACATGTTCCGGATTGATGATCTCGACGTCGTGTGACGCTTCGATGTCGCCCGCCGTAACTACGCTCTCGCCCTGTTTCTTCAGATTGAGCACGACTTCATCGCGATTGTGCAGCTTCAGCACGATCCCCTTCAGGTTGAGCAGGATGTCGACCACATCCTCCTGCACACCGTCGATCGTGGAATATTCGTGCAGAACGCCGTTGATCTTGACTTCGGTCGGCGCAAACCCGGGCATCGAGGACAGCAGCACCCGGCGCAATGCGTTGCCGAGGGTGTGACCATAGCCGCGCTCGAACGGCTCCATCGTCACCTTCGCGTGGAAGGCGGAGATCGTCTGAACATCGATGATTCGCGGCTTCAGAAAGCTGCTTTGCATAAACGTGACCCTCTAGATTGAATTCGGGACGTTCCGTTTTAAAGACACACGGCCCGGCCGGTCACGGAAGACGACGGCGGGCCGTATTACCGGTTCGCTTACTTCGAGTACAGTTCCACCACCAGCGATTCGTTGATCGTGGAGGGCAGCTCAGAGCGTTGCGGCTTAGCCTTGAATGTGCCTTTAAGCGCCTTGGTATC
>JANXPQ010000227.1 GCA_025357235.1 Betaproteobacteria bacterium | reverse complement strand
CATACCACTATGGCTTCGGGCATTGAAAAAACCTGATGTCCGATTCCAAACCCAAATACAGTTCCTCCAATAATGCCAACCACCACAGTCATTGCCAACCACGTGAAAAATGCCCAACGTAGCGATCGGGCAATTCGCAATTTCGTATGCCGTCCGCTGAGCGAATTCCCCTGCTCTCGATACAGCGATGCTGCGCGCCCCTCTTCCATTGGATCGTTTTGCATAGAAACGTGGGCTAACGAGGTTGTATAAAAAGCATCGCGAGATATTGCTCCTGTCATAGGCGTGCTGCAAGATCGGCGTATCGATATTTTGCGGAGTGAAGTGCGCGATGGCCCGCTACAAGCTAATCGATACCAGTCCAAAGTTTCTTCCTGTTGTTCTGTCCGAGCAACTACTGCCCGGCACCTTCGAGCACGCTCTGAATCACCTGCTCGATCATGAAGTGGACCTGTCCGGATTGGATGGACGGTTCCGCAACGATACGACCGGCGCCCCGGCCTATCCGCCAGCCACGTTGCTAAAACTCATTCTGTTTGCCTACTCCCGCGGGATCGTGAGCAGCCGGGCAATCGAGCGCGCTTGCCGCGAGCACGTGACCTTCATTGCCCTGTGCGGCGATCAGGCCCCGCACTTCACCACGCTGGCGGCCTTTATTCGCGAGCTGCAGGACGAGATCAGTGATGTGTTCACCCAGGTCCTGTTCCTGTGCGAGGCCCAGGGCCTGATCGGGCGCCAGATGTTCGCCATCGACGGGGTGAAGCTGCCCTCCAACGCCAGCAAGGCGAAGAGCGGCACGCGAGCCGAGTTCGCGCGCGAAGCGTGCAAGATCGAAGGCCAGGTGCGCAAGATGCTCGCCCGCCACCGCGAACAGGATGCGCGCGGGGTCGAGCCGGATCTGCAGGTAAAGGAACAACACCAGATCGAAACCCTTGCGCGCGATGCGGCGAAACTGCGACGCTGGCTCAAAGACCATCCCGAAGACCGGCGCGGAGCCAAAGACTCGATCCGCAAGAGCAACCGCACCGACAACGAGTCGGCCAAGATGGCCACTGACAAAGGTGTCATCCAGGGCTACACCGGCGTAGCCGCAGTCGATAGTCAGTGCCAGATCATCGTGGAAGCCCAAGCCCACGGCACGGGCTCGGAGCAGGCGTTACTGATCCCCGTCGTCGAGGCCATGCGCGACCTGATCGGAGACACCTCGATCGTGAGCGCTGACGCGGGTTACCACAGCGAGGATAACCTGGAGCAATTGGAGAAACTCAACGTCGAGGCATTGATTGCCGACAACGGCATGCGCAAGCGCGACGAGCGCTTTGCGGGACAAGCCAGACACAAGGCCAAGCCCGATGCGCTTTATGACAAAGCATCTGGCGGAAAGAAGCCCCGCCTGTTCGGGCCGAAGGACTTCCACCACGACGAGGAAGACAAGGTCTGCATCTGCCCGGCCGGGGAGTTTCTGTATCAGAACGGCAGCGCCGTGGTGATCCAGGGACGAGAAGCCGTGAAGTTCACCGGGGCTAACCGGGTATGCGGGCCGTGTCCCTTGAGAGGCCAGTGTCTGCGCCACCCGGATCGCACCCCGGTGCGCCAGGTGGTGTTCTTCACGGGCAAGACCCACAGGTCAAAATTCCATACCGAGCGGATGAAACGCAGGCTCGACAGCGAGGAAGGACGAAGACTCTACGGCCAGCGCTTCGCCACCGTGGAGCCGGTGTTCGCCAACCTCCGCTACAACAAGGGTCTCAACCGCTTCACGCTACGCGGCAGACAAACAATCGATACGCAGTGGAAGCTCTTCTGCCTGGTGCACAACATCGAGAAGCTGGCGCATCACGGCTATGCGCAGTGAGAACAAAGAAACGGGAGCGGACCGCGGCGCTTCGTCGTTGAGCACGTAGCGTCCGCATCATCGCAGGACCGCAACACTTCAAATCACAACATCACTGTGAATGCGCGGAGGGGAATCGCTGCGCGCAAAGAGGGTTTTTCTACAGCCTCAACGGCTTGCTTCAGGCGCGCGTTGCTTTGAACGCGTCGTCCTGGAAGCAATGGTCATGCTGCCGTAAGTCTGACCTTGCCAACATTGCCGAGCTTTACTCGCCGTCTTGCTTGCCACAGGTCATAGTTGCTTTGCATCGCAAGCCAACTCTCAGGAGAACGCCCCAGTGCCTTGGAAAGACGCAGCGCCATCTCAGGACTGATCGCGCTGGTTCCGATAAGAATGCGATGCAAAGTAGAAGCAGACACCGAAAGCTTGGCCACGAGTTCGCGGACGCTCAAATTGTTTGGCTCCAGATAAACCTCGGCAATGAACTCGCCGGGATGAGGGGGATTGTGCATGGCCATTAGTGATAATCCTCGTAGTCCAAGACATAAACATATCCGTCCCTGAACTCAAAAGTTAGTCGCCAGTTTCCATTTACCCACACAGACCAGCGACCGCGTTCTAACAGGCTGTTGAAAAACGATTGAGCAAAGACTATTCGTTATATAGAAAAAGGAATAACCAGTGGGAACGACAATAAAGGTTTGCCACGCAGACAAACCAAGCGCGATTGCAATGCCACATAAGAAAACAATGGTTGCTTGCCTAGTCATGCTCGTTGTGGCCCTAATGCCCAGCTTCAGCCGCGAATTTGCCGTAGCGAAGCGGAGGCAAATACGTCGGCTGGAAGCTATTGTTAGGCACCTTTGGCTTTGGACACGGTACGGTCCAGACACATAGGTAACAGAATAGTCCGGGGACATAGGTAACAGTTTATCCATACTGCGGGCACCGAAGGGAGGTGCCCATGCCTTGGAGCGAA
>JANXPQ010000187.1 GCA_025357235.1 Betaproteobacteria bacterium | reverse complement strand
CGGTGCCGGCCGGCCCGCTGCATGAGTCCGGTGGGGATTCCCGCTAAGCCGATGGCGGCGCAGAGCGGCGCCGCGCGATCCATGCTCAAACAGCGTGTAGTGACTGCGGTGGTGCTGGTGCCGTTGCTGCTCGCCTGCATGTTCCTGCTGCCGAACTTTGTCTGGGCGTTGCTGATGTGCGTACCGGCGGCTCTCGGCGCGCTGGAATGGAGCAGACTGGCCGGTTACCAGCGCAGCGGCTGCGTGCTTTTCACCGCCGTAGTGGCGCTAACCTGCCTGGGCTTCGTCGTTCTCGGCGCATCCGCGCCGCCGCTGTCCGCGAAAGCCGCCACAGTTGCCGTATTGCTGTATCTCGTAGCCCTGCTGTTCTGGGCAATCGCGGCTCCGCTCTGGCTGTTTCGCGGATGGCGCGCGACCCAACCGCTGCTTCTCGGCGTGGTCGGCTGGATTGTGCTGGTTCCGGCATGGCTGGCCATCGTATCGCTGCAGAAGTCCGCAGCCTTGCTGCTTGCCGTTCTGCTGGCGGTATGGATCGCCGATATTGCCGCTTACTTCGCCGGCCGCCGCTTCGGCCGCCGCAAGCTGGCGCCACAGATCAGTCCCGGGAAAACCTGGGAGGGTGTCATCGGCGCGTTTGCCGCCGTGTTGATATATGGAATTGTCGCAAGCTTAGCCCTGCAGCCGTCGGCGAATGTCTATGATCGGGTGGTCAGGCTGATTTTTTTCTGCGCGTTGACTGTGCTCAGCATCGTCGGCGATCTGTTCGAGTCGTGGATCAAGCGTGGAGCGGGTGCGAAGGACAGCGGCAGCTTGCTGCCAGGGCATGGCGGCGTCCTTGACCGCGTTGACAGCCTGACGGCGGCGCTGCCGTTCGCCGCACTCTATTTTCTGCCTGTGCTTCAGTGAGCATGAAACGGCTCGCGATCCTCGGTTCGACCGGCAGCATCGGTGCCAACACGCTTGCAGTGGTGGACCGCCACCCCGATCGCTTCGAAGTCGTCGCGTTGTCGGCAGATCGGCAGGTCGAGCGTTTATTCGAGCAATGCCGCCGGTATCGGCCGCGCTATGCCGCGATGGCGGATGCAGCAGCGGCGGGGCAGTTGCGGCTGAAGATTCGCGAATCGGGCCTGAACTGCGAGGTGCTGTCCGGCGCGGGAGCCCTTGATCAGATCGCCGCCGCTGCCGAAGTCGACTCGGTGATGGCGGCAATCGTCGGTTCGGCGGGCTTGCGCTCGACGCTTGCCGCCGCTCGCGCCGGCAAGCAGCTGCTGCTCGCGAACAAGGAGGCGCTGGTCATGGCCGGCGGCCTGCTGATGGATGCGGTCAAGGCGAGCGGCGCGATGCTGCTTCCCATCGACAGCGAGCACAATGCAATTTTCCAGGCCCTGCCGCACGATTTCGACGGCAGCCTGCCGCGCGCAGGCGTCAAGCGCCTGTGGCTGACTGCATCGGGCGGGCCGTTCCTGCGCACCGCGCGCGAGTCGCTCGATAACGTTACGCCGGAGCAGGCCTGCGCCCACCCGAAATGGGTCATGGGGCGCAAGATCTCGGTCGATTCGGCGACGCTGATGAACAAGGGGCTGGAGGTCATCGAAGCGAGTTTCCTGTTCCAGGCGAAACCGGCGCAGATCGAGGTGGTCATCCATCCGCAGAGCATCGTGCACTCGCTGGTGGAATACGTCGATGGGTCCGTGCTGGCGCAGCTCGGCAATCCGGACATGCGCACGCCCATCGCTCATGCGCTCGCCTATCCGGAGCGCATCGATCCCGGCGTGCAATCCCTGGACCTGTTCGCCATCGGCTCGCTGCAATTCGAACGGCCGGATCTGGATCGTTTCCCTTGCCTGCGGCTTGCCTACCGCGCGCTCGAGGCGGGAGGCAACGCACCGATCGTATTGAATGCGGCCAATGAAGTCGCAGTAGCCAACTTTCTGTCCGGCCGCCTGGCGTTTTCCCGGATTGCGGATGTTGTGGAAGAGGTGCTTGCGCGCATCACGCCCAGCCGCGTGCGCACGCTCGAAGACGTGCTGGCAGCCGATGCGCAAGCGCGCACCGAGGCCGAGCAACAGCTGGGCGCCGTGGGGGTATCCCGATAATCATGTCCATATTCTCGACCTTGATTGCATTTGTCGTCGCACTTGGTTTGCTGATCGTTTTCCACGAACTGGGCCACTATTTCGTTGCACGCCTGTGCGGCGTGAAGGTGCTGCGCTTTTCGTTGGGCTTCGGGCTGCCATTGTGGCGACGCAAGTTCGGCGCCGATCAGACGGAGTGGGCCCTGTCGGTCTTCCCGCTGGGCGGCTACGTCAAGATGCTCGACGAACGCGAAGGTCCGGTCGCACCGGAAGAGCGCCATCGCGCATTCAACCGGCAAACCGTCACGAAGCGTTTCGCCATCGTGCTCGCCGGACCGGTGGCCAATTTCGCGCTCGCCATCTTGTTGTATTGGGTGCTGTTCATGCACGGGGTGCCCGGTATCCGCCCGATTGTCGGCGCACCGGTGCCGGGCACGCCCGCGGCGCAGGCCCAGCTTGCGCCGGGCGAATTGATCGCGCGCGTCGACGGAGCCGAGGTGCCCACCTGGCAGGACTTGAGATGGGCGCTGCTGGAGCATTCGCTGCGCAAGGATACTGTCGAGCTGGAAATGCACGCCGAACGCGGCGACATCCAGTTCCGGCGCCTCGATCTGTCGTCGATCGGCGCAGACAAGATCGATGTCGATCTGATGCAGGCCATCGGATTGACGCGTTATCAGCCGCCGCTCAAGCCGGTTATCGGACGCCTGATCGCAGGCGGCGCGGGCGAGCGCGATGGCCTCAAGGAAGGCGACGAGGTCGTGGAGATCGATGGGCATGCCATCGCAGGGTGGGAAGAGTTGGTTGCGTTGATCACCGCCGCGCCCGAGCGTTCGCTGCAGTTCAAGATTCTGCGCGGGGGTGCGACGCATCAGCTCACAGTGACGCCCCAATCCAAGCAGGAAGGGGGCAAGACCCTGGGGCGCATCGGCGCCGCCCCGAAGATAGACGAGGCCGCGATGAAGCGGCTGATTACCGAAGTGCGCTATGGCCCGTTCGAGTCCGTGGCGAAAGCCGTCGAGCGCACCTGGGGGGTGTCGACCTTCACCCTCAAGATGCTCGGCAAGATGATCGTCGGCGAGGTATCGCTGAAAAACCTGAGCGGCCCGATCACCATTGCCGACTATGCGGGACAGTCCGCCCAGCTCGGCTGGTTGGCCTATATGAGTTTCCTGGCGCTGATCAGCATCAGCCTGGGCGTGCTCAACCTGATGCCGGTCCCGTTATTGGACGGCGGACACCTCATGTATTATGTCGCCGAAATCGTCAAAGGCAGCCCGGTATCCGATCGGGTGATGGAGGTGGGCCAGCAAGTCGGCATGGTTCTGCTGTTCAGCTTGATGGCGTTCGCGCTCTATAACGACATAAACCGCCTTTTCGGTGGCTGACAAGCGGATGAAGAAGCGACTATTGTTCCTGGTCTTATCGAGCCTCGTCAGCCTACCCTCCCAAGCTTTCGAACCCTTCCAGGTCAAGGATATCCGCGTCGAGGGCATTCAGCGCACCGAAGCCGGCACGGTATTCTCGTACCTGCCGATCAAGATCGGCGATACCGTCAACGAGGATCGCGTCACGGCGGCGGTCAAGGCGCTGTACGCCACCGGATTCTTCAAGGACGTGAAGCTGGAGGCGGATGGCAACATTCTGGTGGTGCTGATCGAGGAAAGGCCGGCTATCGCGCAGATCGAAATCACCGGCTCCAAGGAATTCGACGCCAAGCAACTCAAGGAAGGACTCAAGCAGGTCGGGCTGGCCGAATCGCGGATTTTCGACCGCGCATTGCTGGAACGCGCGGAGCGCGAGTTGAAGAACCAGTACATCAGCCGCGGCAAATACGGCGTGCAGATCACCACGACGATCACGCCGCTCGAACGCAACCGCGTCGCGCTCAATTTCGACATCTCCGAGGGCGAGGTCGCAAAGATCCGCGGCATCAACGTCGTCGGCAACAAGGTGTTCAAGGACGCGGACCTGATCGACGAATTCGTGCTGCGCACGCCGGGCTGGCTCACCTGGTACAGCAAGAATGACCAGTATTCCAAGCCGAAGCTGCAGGCCGATCTGGAAAACCTGCGCTCGTTTTACCTCAACCAGGGCTATCTCGAGTTCACCATCGATTCCACGCAGGTGTCGATCACGCCCGACAAGAAAGACATCTTCATCACGGTCAACCTGACCGAGGGCAAGAAATTCAAGGTCGCGGAGGTCAAACTCGCGGGCGACCTCATCGTTCCGGAAGCCGAACTCACCAAGCTCATCAAGCTCAAGCCTGGCGAAGTATTTTCGCGCGAGCGGCTGACCGAATCGACCAAGCTGATCCAGGACCGGCTCGGCAATGAAGGCTATGCATTTGCCAGCATCAACCCGGTGCCGGAAATCAACCGCGAGAAAGATGAAGTCACGTTCACGTTGTATATCGATCCGGGCAGGCGGGTTTACGTGCGTCGCATTGGCGTCTACGGCAATACGAATACGCGCGATGAGGTCGTCCGGCGCGAGATGCGCCAGCTGGAGAGCGCCTGGTACAATACGGAAAAGCTCAACCGCTCGAAGCAGCGTGTCGACAAGCTGGGCTATTTTTCCGACGTCCAGGTCGATACGCCGGCGGTTCCCGGCACCACCGACCAGGTGGATGTCGAAGTCAAGCTGACCGAGCGCGCCACCGGCAGCCTGACCGCAGGAATCGGCTATTCCACGGCGGAGAAAGTCATTCTTTCGGCAGGCATCTCCCAGAGCAACATTTTCGGCACCGGCAACGCCTTGTCGTTCCAGGTCAGCACCGGCAGCATCAACAAGGTCTATTCGCTGTCTTACACCAACCCGTATTACACCGATGACGGCGTGAGCCGTGGCTTCGACGTGTACGAGCGCAAAGTCGACGCCTCGAACCTGTCCTCAATCGCCAGCTATAACACAGCGACCCTCGGCACCGGTGTGCGCTTCGGCGTGCCGATCACGGAATACGACACCGTCAACTACGGCCTGGCGTTCGAACGCACCAATATCGGGTTGCTGGCCAATACGCCGCAACGCTACATCGACTTCGTCAATCAATTCGGCTCGGAAGCCGACAGCTACCTGGGCAGCGTGGGCTGGGCGAGGGATAAACGCGACAGCGTGATCTATACCACCAGCGGCACGCTCCAGCGCGTCACGGCGGAAGTCGGGCTGCCTGGGGGAGACCTGACCTACTACAGGTCCAGCTACCAGCTTCAGTGGTATCATCCCATCACGCGGGACGTGGTGTTTTACACTAGCGGTCAGGTCGGTTACGCAGGCGGATACCAGAACAAGCCGTTGCCCTTCTTCAAGGTGTTTTACCTGGGCGGCGTGAATTCCCTGCGTGGCTACGAGACGGCCTCCGTGGGACCGAAGGATTCGAATGGAGATGCGCTCGGCGGCAGCCGCCTGTTGCTGGCCAGTGCCGAAATCCTGTGTCCCTTCCCGGGGCTGCAGAAGGACAAGTCGGTACGGCTGAGTTGGTTCGTCGATGCGGGTACCGTTGGCGAGAAATACGATTTTCAGCAAATGCGTTATTCCACCGGCCTTGCATTCAACTGGTATTCGCCGGTCGGTCCGATGAAAATAAGCTTCGGCAAAGCGCTGAATCCGAAGCCTGACGACCGGCTGCAGAGCATCCAGTTCACGCTGGGCACGGTATTCTAGTTAGTGCGGATCAGACGAAAAGGGGGAACCGAAGTTGAATAAAATCTCGCTTGTGCTTGCCGCCGCGGCGCTGATGGCGAGTTCACACCTCGTCTCCGCTGCGGAACTCAAGATCGGTTTCGTCAAGCTCGAAAGGCTGTTCAAGGAAGCGGCGCCGGCGGTAAAAGCGCAGAAAAAGATCGAAAAGGAATTTGCGTCCCGGGACCAGGAACTGCAGAAGCTTGCCAAGCAGGCGCGCGACCTGCAGACCAGCCTGGAGAAGGACGGCGTGACGATGAGCGAATCGGAGCGGCGCGACAAGGAGCAGGATCTCGCGCGCATGAACCGGGATCTTCAGCGCATGCAGCGCGAGTTGCGTGAAGATCTGAACCTGCGCAAGAACGAAGAACTGGCCGCCGTGCTG
>JANXPQ010000122.1 GCA_025357235.1 Betaproteobacteria bacterium | reverse complement strand
GCTTCTTCCAATCGCTGATCTGGTTCGGGTGCAGCTCGAACTGCTCGCACAACTGGGCAAGCGTGCGGTCTTCGCGCAAGGCCGCCAACGCCACCTTGGCCTTGAACGCCGGATTGTGGGCGCGCCGCGTGCGCCGCGCCGATGCTTTCTTTTTCACCATCAAAAACTCCTTTTTGCCGGACCGTGTCCGGTCCAGCTTTATACCCGGAGTTTCCACTTATAGCCCTGTTCAGATTTGCGGGACCACTTCTCTCCTCACCCTAATCGGATGTGTCTTGATTCTGATTTCGCTCCGGAACCAAGGATCCCCGATTCCCACCTGGAAGTGGCGACCTACGCTCGTCGTACTTGGAAGCGTCGTGCTGTTCGGCGCCATCGTCCAGTACGCTGGCTTGGCTTTGTCCACTATTGCGCTGATTGTGATGTCGAGCGCCGCGAGCACAGAATTCCGAGCTAAGGAAGCCGTCATTAGCGCGATTGGGCTGGCCGTTCTGGCGGTGGCAGTCTTTATTCTGGGACTGAAGCTGCAACTACCGATCTGGCCAAAAATAATCTAACGCCATGGAGCTTCTCAACCATCTATGGCTTGGCTTCAGTGTTGCGCTGTTGCCGGTCAATCTTTTATACGCATTGATTGGCTCGTTGCTCGGTACCTTGATCGGTGTGCTACCTGGCATCGGACCGGTGGCCACCATCGCCATGCTGCTGCCGACGACCTACGCGTTGCAGCCGGTCTCTGCGCTCATCATGCTCGCGGGCATTTACTACGGCGCCCAGTACGGGGGGTCGACTACCTCCATCCTATTGAACATGCCCGGTGAGACTTCGTCTGCCGTGACTTGTCTCGATGGCTATCAGATGGCCCGGCAGGGGCAGGCGGGGGCCGCGCTGGAGATCGCGGCGCTCGGATCCTTCTTTGCTGGCACCGTCGCAACGGTCATCGTAGCGACTGTCGCGGTACCGCTGTCCGAACTTGCTCTGAAGTTCGGTCCTGCCGAATATTTCTCGTTGATGGTCCTTGGGCTCATTGGGGCTACGGTATTGGCGCGCGGCTCCCTACTCAAAGCAATTGGCATGGTCGTTCTGGGTTTGTTGCTCGGGCTAGTCGGCGTTGACATTAATTCTGGAATGGAGCGCTATGCCTTCGGCATCCCTGAATTGGCCGACGGATTCGGGATCGTGAGTGTGGCAATGGGATTGTTCGGCTTTGCCGAAATTATCACCAATCTTGAGAACGTAGCAACCCGCGAGTTGCTCACGAGAAAAGTCGGCGGACTATGGATCACTAAAGCGCAGTTTAAGCAGGCATGGCCAGCAGTACTACGGGGAACCGGGCTTGGCTCCGTCCTCGGCCTGCTTCCTGGCGGCGGAGCGATGCTTGCCTCATTTGCGTCCTACGCAGTTGAAAAGAAAATCGCAAAGGATCCAAACCGTTTCGGCAACGGTGCAATCGAAGGAGTCGCTGGCCCGGAATCGGCCAACAATGCCGGCGCCCAGTCGTCGTTCATCCCTCTACTCACACTTGGCATTCCCGAGAACGCGGTGATGGCGCTTATGGTCGGGGCGATGACCATTCACAGTATTCAGCCCGGACCGCAGGTGATGACTTCGAACCCCGGACTGTTCTGGGGGCTCATCGCATCAATGTGGGTTGGTAATCTTATGTTGGTTGTATTGAATCTTCCGTTAATCGGAATCTGGATCAAGCTTCTTCAGGTTCCTTATCGGATTCTGTATCCTGCAATTCTTCTATTTTGCGCCATCGGGGTTTTTACGATCAGCAACGCGAGCTTCGATGTCATGCAGACAGCGGCGTTCGGCTTGCTTGGTATCGTATTCGTGAAATTGGAATTCGAGCCGGCGCCCTTGCTCCTCGGATTTGTACTGGGGCCCATGATGGAGGAGAACTTGCGGCGCGCCATGCTCCTCTCGAGAGGCGACCCTTCGGTATTCGTCACACGGCCGATTTCTCTCACAATGCTTTCAATGGCCGCAATACTGCTCCTGCTGATCGCCGCTCCGAAATTCCGCAAGACTCGCGAGGTCGCGTTCCAGGAAAAATGACCGTGACCTTTGTGAAACACGACCTGATAAGGGCTTGATCGTTGGGCGGGCAGATCGTGATCAATGGTTAAAGTGCAACAAGTGGCGACCACTCGGTTTGTGGCCGATTTCTTGGCAAGGCGCGGCGCATTCCCGTTGCACATTCCCCGAGCGCGGCGCCGTGCCCTGCCACTGGCGACCTCGAAACAGCAGCGCTGGCGGTCGTATCGGTCGCAGCACTTGGCGACCGGCTGACCCACGAATTCACTCAGGAGACTCTCGAGCGCATTGCACGCTTCGGGATACTCAGCGGTGGCGGCGGCGAGCGGGCAGCCGTGCCCGCGGATGACAAAGTGACTTCCTTCCTCGTCGACCTCGGTCATGCCCCCGAGGTCGTTGAGCAGGGCGCTGGCGGCGAGGAGCACGCGTTCCTTTAGCGCTGCTCGGTCTGGGACTCGCCGGTGGGTCAGGTGGCCGCGGTCGTCGTAGCCGTACCAGAACCGGATGGTTACGCAATGCTGCACGTTCGAACAAACGGACGTTCGCGTCACGCAAGACCCCAATGCCGGTAATGCGGCGAAATCGCCCGTTAGCGGTTGATCAATAGCCTAACCGCACCCACTTCTTACCATTGAAGCGGTGTAGATACATCAGCTTGAGGGGAGAGTAGTCGGTGCTGGATGTATTGAGCGTTATCCCAGGCAGCAACATCGGTAGCTTAACATCCCTGAGGCTCGCAGCCTGGCGCATCACGTTTTCTCGGGTTAGGTCCTCGCCGGATCGCTGCAGTACATAGACCAAGAGTTGAGCGAAGTTATATCCCGCGACGTTGTACGTATCGGATGCATCGCCTTCCGGATAATAGCGCTTCATGAATCTCAGATACTCCTGCATATCCTTGTCATCGGCCCATTGTTCGTCGGTAGGGTCTTTCAGGCTGAGTGCCGAGACGAGCCCCATGGACTTCTCAAGGCCAGCGGGCTTGAGCACGGCTTCAATAGAGGCAACGGTGAACGGAATGATGAAGAACGGCTTCCACCCTACATCGTAGACTTTCCTAATGGTCTGCGCTGCGGCCTTGGGACCTGCCACCGCGAATAAGGTATCTGCACCCGAACCATGCAGGCTGATGATTTGCGAATCGACAGTCGGATCGGTGACTTCGTAGGAGACTTGCGCCACGATCATTTTGTCCGCCGCAGGTCCCAACGCGTCCTTGAAGACCCTGACGTAGTCCCGTCCGAAGTCGTCGTTTTGGTAGAGTACCGCGATTTTGGCGCTCGGATAATTCTTCAAAACATATTGAGCGTAGAGAGGCGCATCGACCTTGGGGGTTGGCGTGATCGCCATGCTCCACGGGTAGTGCTGGGGATCGTCCCATTTGATGGAAGCACTTGCCATGAACAATTGCGGTACGCGTTTGGCGTTCAGATATTTCTGAACCGCAAGGTTGTGGGCAGTACCGAGCGAGTTAAACAACAGCAGCACGTCCTCGTTCTCAACGAGCTTGCGGGTCTGCTCCACCGTTCTGGGAGGGCTATACCCATCGTCAAGAGAGAGAAAACGGATCTTTCGGCCGTTTAACCCACCTTCTTCATTGACCTTCGCGAAGTAGGCTGCTTCCACCTTGCCGAGTGCGCCTAAGGCGGATACTGGCCCACTGTACGGCATGGTCTGGCCGATCCTAATCTCGGTGTCGGTGACGCCCGGACCGTATTGATTCTCCGCAAGCGCCGAGAATGGTGCCAGTACCAAGACCGAGACCACCGAGCACAGAAGCGCTCTTAGAAATTTAATGTTCACGACTCCCCCTTTCGAGATGTTGAAGACCTTGGCGCAGAGCGCAAAGATCGTTCGGAAACGCCTTACCCGAGATAATCGGGTTGACACGGAGTATCGGGTTGCGGCGAACCGCAACCGTAACGAAAGCGAATCATCTAAAGGACATATCAGGCAAGCCAGCGCAGAGCGCAGGATTCGACCCAACCCTCGGATGCGACATAGCCACGACAGAAATCAAGTAAAGCAGCGCTGCAATTCTGATGTTCATAGTTCCCTCCTAAAATAGGTTTTGGAGTCCGATTGGGCGGGCCGTCAGGCGGGTCGACCCTCGAAAATGCAAAGCGACGAAGCAGTCGCGAGGACGTTCGTAAGAGCAAATCCTGCGTGGCTGAAGAGCATCTCCATCTCGCGCCGCGTGCGCTCGCGCCCGCTTGGAGCGAGCGTCAGCATCTCGAGATCGATGAGATAAGCGTCGACGTTTCGTCCACATTCAGCGCGATCAGGCAATAGACGGTCGAGGACAAGCAGAGTGGCGTGCACCGACATCACCTTTCGGCACTTGGAGAGAATTGCCTCCGCACGCGTATCGTCCCAATCGTGGGTAATGTTTTTCAGCAGGTACAGGTCCCCACCGGTAGGCACCGTTTCAAAAAAGCTTCCTGCCTCGACCGTACAGCGATCATTCACACCGGCCGCGGTCAGTACCGGCGTCGCCCTGGCCACAACATGGGGAAGGTCGTATAGGACACCGGCAAGCTGCGGGTGAGCGCGTAGTATCTCGGCTAGGAACTGGCCTGACCCTCCTCCAACGTCTACCGCACACCGATATCGGGACAAGTCATAAACTTCGAGCAAAGCGGTGGCAAATGCCGTCGAGAAAGCGCCCATCGCCTCATCGTGGATTAGCGATTCCTCCTGATGGCACGCGTAGTAGTCGAAGAGCGGCATCCCCAGAACACGGTCCGCGGCGGCCTCTCCTGACCGGACGCTACCTAGGAGATCGGACCAGCAACCCCAGCGCACTGCCCCCACCAGGAAGAGGACCGCTGACCGCTGAGAGCCAGGACTTCCAGACCTGAGCAGTTCACCCGAGGGTGCCAAAGAAAAGCGATCGTTCTCGATTTCCGTGAATACACCGAGTGCAACGAGAGCGCGCATCAAGCGGCGTAGCGAGGGTGCATGGGTGCCGGTGGCCGTTGCCAATTCGTCACTGGTCATGGCGCCATGCGCGAGCAGATCCGCGATACCCAACTTCACTGCAACGAAGAGCGCTTGCGATGCGCGTAGACCCATGCAGATCTTTAGCAGCGTCGAGGCTGGAGTCTGGGCCCCCACACCCAATCCGCGCTCTTTGGCTGCTGCTGTGCGCCCACCTTGATGCCTCATGGCTGTTCTCTTAGCGCGTTTTATGAGTTACGAGTTTCCGGCGCGGCCGGCGCCGACCATTGCCTGGCTTCGCATAGGCCTCGTTTCCTCCGACTACTCGCGTGAGCAGCGCCAGCAATGTCGCTTGCTCCTTCGCGGAGAGCGGCGCGAGGATGCGCCCGTGGGCCGCCACTAATGCGGGGCGAAGGCGTCGGCGTAGCCTCAAACCACCAGGCGTGAGGCACAACACGCGCGCTCGCCGGTCGTCGGGATGAACCCGCCGATCGACCAGACCTTCTCCTTCCAAATCGTCTACCAACTGGCCGGCAGTGACTGGATCGATAGCGAGGCGCACCGCGAGCCGACGCTGGTCAAGTCCGGGCTCGTCATCCAGCGCAGCGAGCACGCCAAACTGAAGCGGCGTCAGGTTCTCTGGCTCGGTAACCTCCGCGAGCACGCCCAAGCATATTTGGTGAAAACGACGCGCGAGGTGCGCTGCCACGCGATGCACCGGCGGGACTGCCGACTTTGACGGGGCGGCCGCGGAGTCGAGATGGTGTGGCACCGCTTGGCGAGTAGTGCGAGAAGTCGTTGGCATTTTGCGTGATAATAGTAAGAATACTAATAATCAGATTACTTTCTATTAGACTAAAAAGTCAAGAAGGATTACCAACGTAACCTTGATCGCCTGTCGATGGTCCATCAGAACCTGCGCAATCACATGCCATCAGGATGGCGCACATCGTGTATCTGCAGATCAGGAATACCTATTGCTTTGCGCGCCGATTGCCACGCCTTACC
>JANXPQ010000009.1 GCA_025357235.1 Betaproteobacteria bacterium | reverse complement strand
CGGATCGCAATGCATCGTGGTTGCGGTGGACGCCAAGCGGGTGCCGGGGGCAACACTGCGCTGGGAAGTATTTACCCATGGCGGACGCCGTGCAACCGGATTGGATGCGGTGGAATGGGGAAGGCGCATGCAGGCTGCGGGAGCCGGTGAAATCCTGCTTACCAGCATGGATCGCGACGGTACCAAGGCCGGCTTTGATCTGGAGATCACTCGCGCATTCTCCGAAGCACTGGAAATACCGGTCATCGCCAGCGGAGGAGTGGGCAGCCTGCAGCATCTCGTCGACGGTGTGCTGATAGGCAAGGCTGATGCCGTGCTTGCGGCCAGCGTCTTTCACTACGGCGAACTGACGGTACAGCAGGCGAAGCGCTTCATGGCACAGAACAATATCGAGGTCAGGGTGTGAGCGATTCCTGGCTCGACGAGCTGGTCTTCGATGCCGATGGCCTGATACCGGCCGTGGCGCAAGAAGCCGGAACCGGCAAATTGCTGATGCTGGCCTGGATGAATCGCGACGCACTTTCCGAAACGGTGCGCTCGGGCCGGGCGGTATACTGGTCACGCTCGCGCAGACGCCTGTGGCGCAAGGGCGAGGAATCAGGCCACGTGCAACTGATCAGGGAGATCCGGCTCGACTGCGATGCCGATGTGATCGTGCTCGAAGTGGAGCAAGTCGGGGGAATCGCTTGCCACACCGGCCACGAACGCTGCTTTTTCCGAAAACTTGAAAATGGGAGGTGGGTGGAAACCGAACCCGTCCTCAAGGACCCCGGGCAAATCTACGATTCGAAGCCATGATAGATGCCGACATTCTTCGCCGCTTGACCGAGACCATCGAATCCCGCAAAGGGGCCGACCCGGCCAGTTCCTACGTGGCCGGCTTGTTTGCGAAAGGCCACGATGCCATCCTGAAGAAGATCGGCGAGGAAGCGGCCGAGACTCTGCTCGCGGCGAAGGACGGTGATAAACTTCATATCGTTCGTGAAACCGCCGATCTCTGGTTTCACTGCCTTGTCATGCTGGCGTGGCACGGGCTCGGTCCCGACGATGTGCTTGCGGAGCTGAAACGCCGCGAGGGTATTTCGGGAGTCGACGAAATGAAGTCGCGGGCCGGTCGATGATCGGCAGTGCGTGCGGAAAGGTATCACTGCCTAGAGAATATGAATGAATACGACGGTCGAAAACTGCGTCTTCTGCAAGATCGTCAGAGGCGAGATTCCCAGCCGCAAGGTTTATGAGGACGACGAAGTACTCGCCTTTCATGACATCAATCCGGTGGCGCAAGTGCATTTCATGCTGATTCCCAAGGAGCATGTGGATTCTCTGGAGCATGTGCACGATAGGCATCAGCTGGTACTGGGGAAAATGATGGTATTGGCGAGCCGGTTGGCTCGCGAGCAAGGCTCGCCGGACGGGTTTCGGACCATCGTCAACACCGGACGGATCGGCAGGCAGGACGTATTTCACGTGCATATGCATGTGCTCGGTGGCAAAGATCCGCTGCCGGGAATGATCCAACGCTCAACATAGATATTTTGATTCGGGAGTAATTAAGATGGGTTCATTCAGTATCTGGCATTGGCTGATCGTTCTGGTGGTGGTGCTATTGATATTCGGCACCAAGAAATTGCGCAATATCGGTTCGGATCTGGGCGGTGCGGTAAAGGGTTTCAAAGAGGGCATGAAGACCGCGGATGATGACAAACCGGCTGCAAGGCTGGATGGCGCGAATGCCGGTCAGACATTCGAAGGCGAAGTGAAGGACAAGACCAAAAGCTGACCAGGCACCTTCTTTTTTCGGTCGCAGTCATGTTCGATATCGGAGCATCCGAGATTTTCGTTATTGGGGTGGTCGCGCTCATCGTGATCGGCCCCGAGCGGCTGCCGCGCGTGGCGAAGACACTAGGCCACCTGTTCGGGCGGTTGCAGCGCTATGTTTCCGAGGTGAAGTCGGATATCAACCGCGAAATCGAGCTGGAAGAATTGCGCGCCCTCAAGGCTACGATGCAGGATGCTGCTCGCTCCATAGAGCAGACCGTCAATTCGCAAGTCAATTACATCGATAGCGAAGTCAAGCAGGCTGGTGCAGAAGTGCAGAAGCAGGTCGAAACCGCGGTCTCGCCCGTGACCGGAATCCAGTTGATACCGCCAGCGATGCCGGCTTCGGAACCCCCTGCTTCGAGCGCCGAAGAGGCGACACCCGCAAAGTCTGACGCCGCCGATATGCAGGCTGGCAAGCCGTCCGTGAACGACAAAGACAAGCCGGCCTGATTGTCAGCCGGACCTTACCGCCCCTTCTCCGCGATACATCCCGCAACCGATGGCCGAACCCGATTCATTCATGTCGCATCTGATCGAGTTACGCGATCGGCTGCTGCGCTGCGTGCTAGCGTTGTTGCTTGTATTCATTTGCCTGTTCCCATGGGCGCGCGACCTATACGCAGTGCTTGCGCAGCCGATGATTGCTTCCATGCCGGCGGGCGGACGATTGATCGCAACCGAGGTAACGGCGCCGTTCTTCGTTCCGGTGAAAGTAACCATGATGGCCGCTTTCGTAATCGCGTTGCCGTACTTGCTCTATCAAATTTGGGCATTTGTAGCCCCAGGGCTGTATGCGCACGAGCGAAAGCTCGTGGCTCCGCTCATTATCACCAGCACGCTGTTGTTCATCTGCGGCATGGCGTTTGCGTATTACCTGGTCTTCCCGGTGGTGTTTCACTTCATGGTGTCGGTCGCCCCGGAAGGCGTGGCGGTGATGACCGACATCGGCAAGTACCTGGATTTCGTACTGACTTTGTTCCTGGCTTTTGGCGTGACCTTCGAGGTGCCGGTGGCCGTGGTGATCCTGGTGCGGATGGGCCTGGTGAGCGTCAAGACGCTGAAGGAAATACGCCCGTACATGATCGTCGGCGCTTTCGTGGTCGGCGCGATTTTCACGCCTCCGGATGTGGTTTCCCAGGTCATGCTCGCTGTACCGCTGTGGATACTTTACGAGCTGGGAATCTTCGTATCGCAATGGATTACCAAGCCCAAACCTGAGGAATCCCAGCCCGGCTCGGCCAGTTGAACCGGCGCAAAACGCGCAGTTGCTATTCGAGTTCGTTGCGGCGGGCGGGTTTTGGGCGCTTACCCACGCTCACCTTGATCGACATCTCATTGCGGTTGCGCAGGATTTTAAGCGATGCCTGCTTTCCCGGCTCCAGCGCTGCAACCAGATTCAGCATGCTCGTCGAATCGACGACCTCGCTCGATTCCACGGCTACAAGAATATCCCCCGGTTTTATCCCCGCTCGATCCGCCGGCCCCCCGCGCAGCACGCCTGCGATCAGCGTGCCGTGTACGTTCGAGAGTTTGAAGGACTCCGCCAGTTCGGCGGAGAGGTCCTGGACCTCCACCCCAATCCAGCCACGAGTGACCGAGCCGGTGCGCACGATCTGTTCCATTACCTGCTTGGCCAGATTTGCGGGGATCGCGAAGCCGATGCCGAGCGAGCCGCCGCTTCGTGAATATATGGCACTGTTGATGCCGACCAGGTTTCCGGATGCATCGACCAGTGCCCCGCCGGAATTACCGGGATTGATTGCAGCATCCGTCTGAATAAAATTTTCGAAAGTGCTGATGCCCAGATGACTGCGTCCGAGGGCGCTGACGATGCCCATGGTGACTGTTTGGCCGACACCGAACGGATTGCCAATGGCGAGGACAATGTCACCGACAGAGAGCTTGTCTGGGTTGCCGAAAGTCACAGCAGGAAGGCCCGTAAGGTCGACTTTCAGGACGGCTAGGTCGGTTTCCGGATCGGTTCCGACGACCTTCGCCGGCGCCTTGCGACCATCAGCCAGCGCAAGTTCAATTTCATCTGCTGCTTCGACTACGTGATGGTTGGTCAATATGTAGCCTTCAGGCCCTACGATCACGCCGGACCCGAGACTGGAGCTGTGCTGCGTATCACCATCGGGTTGATCCCCAAAAAACCGCCTGAACAAGGGATCATCCATGAAAGGATGCCGTGGAACCTTCACATCCTTGCTGGTGAAAATATTGACCACCGATGGCATCGCTTTTTTGGCTGCGGGGCTCAGCGATACGAAATATGGGCGGTCGCGTGGCCCATCCGCTGCTTCCCGCACCGTGACGATTCCGCCGTTATGCCCGGTCCAGGAAACGAGATCGGGCCGCAGCGTCACTACGACAAAGAGTGCCGCAAGGCTGATCGTGACCGCCTGAGCAAATATGAGCCAGAGCTTGCGCATTGAACGAAACGGACGGAAGAGAGGTGGGTGCGTCGGGAAGCGCATTATTCACTAAATGGTCTTGTCATTAAAGCGTTTATGCCCTGGCGAAGGATGCAGGTTGCTTGGGCAACGCTGTTATGCGCCGACATGTCTGGCGACACGACTATTGACCCATAAACGCTTAGAAATCCATGACTTGCGTTGAAAAACCTGGTTTGACAAAGGATGGAGCGTTCAACTACACTACGCGGCTTTCGTCAATCAGCCCACGCGGAACATCCGCCATGAAGACGTTTTCTGCCAAATCACACGAGGTAAAGCGCGACTGGTTCGTGGTCGACGCTACCGATAAAGTATTGGGGCGCCTTGCCTCCGAAATTGCCAAGCGTTTGCGTGGCAAGCATAAGGTGACTTTCACGCCGCACGTCGACACGGGTGACTACATCGTCGTCGTCAATGCTGAAAAACTCCGCGTCACCGGCGATAAGGCCGAGCAGAAGGTGTACTACCGCCACTCTACCTATCCCGGCGGTATTTACAGCGCTACTTTTTCCAAACTGCATGGCCGTTTCCCCGGGCGGGTCCTGGAAAAGGCCGTGAAGGGCATGCTGCCCAAAGGGCCGCTCGGTTACGCGATGTTGAAGAAGCTGAAGGTCTACGCGGGGTCCGATCATCCGCATTCGGCACAACAACCGCAAACTCTCAACGTTTAGGGAATTACATGGCAACAGTCCAGTACAACTATGGAACCGGCCGCCGCAAAAGTGCGGTCGCGCGTGTTTTCATCAAGCCCGGTAAAGGCAAGATCATCGTCAATGACAAGCCGGTCGATGAATTTTTTTCCCGCGAAACCGGCCGCATGGTGGTACGCCAGCCGCTGGTATTGACCAATCATCTGGATACGTTCGATATCCTGATCAACGTCGATGGCGGCGGGGAGTCAGGCCAGGCTGGTGCAGTCCGACATGGCATCTCGCGAGCGTTGGTCGACTACGATGCGTCGCTCAAGCCGGTACTCAGCAAGGCGGGGCTGATTACCCGGGATGCTAGAGAAGTGGAACGCAAGAAAGTGGGTCTTCACAAGGCACGGCGCCGCAAGCAGTTTTCCAAGCGCTGAGAGCCAGGACAAGAAAAAAGCCGCCTTCGGGCGGCTTTTTTATTTGCATCAACGCCATATCAAGCGATATCATCAAAATATGTCTTAAGTCATTGGTGAAAATGAAAAAAGTACCCATCGATTATACCGGTGTAGAAGTGCTACGGATTCTTGCAACGCATCCCAGCGCCGAACTGGCGGTCATCACGTCATTGCCGTGACGCTGATCAGGGCAATCAAGCGCCGCTTCGGTATCGCTGCTCCCAGAGTCGCGATCCATACTCACGTGCCGTGGTACTGGCGCTGGCTTTCAGTGGCGGCTTTTGCCGGGGCGGTTGTTGGCGTGGCGTGGCTGACTTACGACCTTGGCCGGCAATACGCCGGATTTGACAACAGCGAAGCGCAGCGAGAGAAAGGCCATCTGGAAGATCTGAATTCCAAGCTTCAGAGTGAAAACGCGGCGCTGAGGCGGGAAATTGCGGGCGCCGAACGCCAGTTGCAGATCGAGTTGGCGACGCATGGAAATCTGTCGGGTCAAATAAGCAATCTCGCCGAGGAAAACGCCCTTCTCAAAGAGGACCTGGCGTTCTTCCAGACGTTGATGGCCTCCGGAGGTGAAGCCGGCGGCATCAGCGTCAACCGATTCCGCGTACAGCCGGATGCGCTGCCCGGTGAATATCGTTATCGTCTTTTAATCGCACAATCCAAGCAACGGGTGAAGGATTTCCGCGGACGGCTGCAGTTCATTGTCGATTTCGAGCTAGGCGGAAAATCAGAAGTAATCAGCTTTCCCAAAGGGGACGACGGGAGCCAGGCGTATAATTTGGCTTTCAAGTTCTATCAGCGCGTCGAGGGGACATTTCTGATGCCTCCCGGCGCTGTCATCAAGAAGGTACAGGTTCGCGTGCTGGAAACCGGCAACCCTACGCCGGTATCGACGCAGACCGTGACCCTGTCGTAAGCGGAGTACAGAAATGTTCGGAGCCAAAACCACCAAACCGCAAAATCGCATCGACAGCCTGATCGGTGCAGGGACCATTGTCGAAGGAAATATTTCATTCAGCGGCGGTCTGCGCGTAGACGGCCGTGTGCGCGGAAACGTTTCGACTTCAGATGATCAGCCGAGCACCTTGGTTTTGAGCGAAAAGGCCCAAATTGAGGGGGAGATAAGGGTTTCACATGTTGTCATCAACGGCACGGTAATCGGACCCGTCCACGGGTCCGAATACGTCGAACTGCAACCGAAGTCCAATGTCACAGGGGATGTGCACTACCGGACGCTGGAAATTCAGCTCGGTGCAGTAGTGCAAGGCCGCTTGGTACACCAGGATGACGACAAAGCCCACAAAGTCGTGTCGCTGAAAGGGTCTGGCGGAGATTGACCGGCTGCCGCAGGCGCCAGATAATGATTTGAGTAGGATTACTTCGGGAGTGGGCAATGAATGCCGTTACTGAAATGCCATCACCGCTACTGTTTACGGACAACGCGGCAAAGAAGGTGAAGGAATTGATCGATGAGGAGGGGAATCCCGGCCTCAAGTTGCGTGTGTTCGTTACTGGAGGGGGCTGTTCGGGCTTTCAGTACGGTTTCACCTTTGATGAAGACACCAATGA
>JANXPQ010000136.1 GCA_025357235.1 Betaproteobacteria bacterium | reverse complement strand
TGCTGTTCGATGCCGCAGGTGCCGACACTTACCGCTGCGATGCGTGGTCTGTCGGGGCGGGCATCTACGGCGCGGGCGTGCTGATCGATGCCGGCGATGGCTGGGACACCTATATATCGCAGAGCATGAGCCAGGGTTTGGGCGGGCCAGCGGGTGTGGGCCTGTTGATCGACGCGGGTGGCGATGATCTCTACCGGGCCAACGGACCGGTGCCCTCTTCCTACGACACGCCCGCGAACTTCATGAGCTTCAGCCAGGGCGTGGGTTTCGGCATCCGGCCCTATGACCACGGCGGATTCGGCGCGTTGATCGACTACGGCGGCAACGACCGGTACGAAGGCGGCGAATTCAGCCAGGGCGGCGGCTATTTCTGGGGTGCGGGCCTGCTTCACGACGCCGGCGGCAACGACTTCTACTACGGCAGCCGCTATACGCAGGGCTTTGCGGCGCACCAGGCGGCGGGGCTGTTTTCCGACATGGCGGGCGACGACGTTTACTGGGCCATGCGCGCGGCAGCGCAGGGCGCAGCCTGGGATCAGTCCGTCGCGATGATGTTCGACGGCGGCGGCAACGACTTCTATCGGGCCGAATCGCTGGCCCAAGGCGCCGCGGCGCAACAGTCCAGAGCGTGGCTGTTCGACGCCGGCGGCAACGATGTCTACTGGTCGTCGGGAGAATGGTCGCAGGGCGCGGCTGGTGACAATGCCTACCATTTTCTCGAGGACGATCCGGTCGTGAGCCTGGGCGTGCTGCTCGATGCCGGGGGGGATGACCGCTATTCGACCGGGCTCGCCAATGGCGAAGTCCGCATCCGGCATGTACCCGGCAATCCGGACAGCGGCCGCGGCAACAGCGGTGTGGCCATCGACGAATCGCCTTGAGCGCGCCGGCCGCAGCGGGCAGGCGCGACAGTGCGCTAGACTTGCCGCTGCCTTCCGAAAGCAGAGTGGACAAAATGCCTTTCCTGACCACCGACGACGGCGTCAAGCTGCACTACGAAGAGAGCGGCTCCGGAACGCCGATCGTGTTCGTGCATGAATTCGCCGGCGACTGGCGCACATGGGAACCGCAAGTGCGGCATTTCTCGCGCCGCTATCGTTGCATCGCCTACAACGCACGCGGCTACCCGCCCTCCGAGGTGCCGGCGGATGTCGAGCGCTATTCGCAGCAGCGCGCGCGTGACGATATCCTTGCGGTGCTCGACGCGCTGCACATCGAGCGCGCGCATATCGTCGGCAATTCCATGGGCGGATTCGCGACGCTGCATTTCGGCATAGCCTACTCGGCGCGCGCGCTGTCGCTGGTCATCGCCGGCTGCGGCTACGGCGCGCATCCCGACCAGTACGCAACGTTCCAGGCGCAAGCGCGGGACCTCGCGAAAACCATGCTCGAAAAAGGCATGGTGCATATCGCCGCAACGTATGGCCATGGTCCGGGCCGCCTGCCGCTTCGCGACAAAGACCCGCGCGGCTTCGCCGAATTCGTCCGCCAGTTCTCCGAGCATTCCGCGCAAGGTTCGGCCAACACCATGCTGGGTTATCAGGCACGGCGGCCGTCGCTCTACAACCTGACCGCGGACATGGCGCGCATCACGGCCCCGGCGCTGATCGTTGCCGGTGACGAAGACGACGCCGTCCTGGAACCTTCTCTGCTGATGAAGCGCACTATCCCGACTGCCGGACTCGTCGTGCTGCCGAAGAGCGGGCACATGACCAACCTCGAAGACCCGGCGTTGTTCAACCGCCTGCTGGAAGATTTTTTCCACCAGGTCGAGGCCGGCCGCTGGTCGCCGCGCACGCCTTGAACCGTTTGGCTCATGAAAACGCAGGCGCCTGCCGTGTTCAAGGGGTGTCGGAGCCGGTGTCGCCTTGCCGCTTGCAGGGGTCGAACGCAGCTGGGTACGAAGACCCCGTGCACGGATAAAATAACCAGGGAGGTTGGACAATGGATATCAGGCAGGTCATCAATGACGGGCCGATGAGCCGTTACCAGGTCGTGTGCGTGGCGATTTGCGTGGCCCTCAACATGATCGATGGATTCGACGTGCTGGTAATGGCGTTCACGGCGCCCTTCGTATCGGCGGAGTGGGGGCTCAAGGGCGCCGAACTGGGCTATTTGCTCAGCGCCGGACTGTTCGGCATGGCCGGCGGGTCGTTGTTTCTCGCGCCGTGGGCCGATCGCTTCGGCCGGCGCCCCGTCATCCTCTTTTGCCTGTGTCTGCTGAGCGCGGGCATGGCATTGTCCGGCGGCGCGCGAGGCACGGTTGAGCTGGCCGCCTTTCGTGTGCTCACCGGGATCGGCATCGGCGGCATGCTGGCGAGCCTCAACGTGATCACGTCGGAATATTCCTCGGAGAAATGGAGGAGTACGGCCGTCAGCATCCAGGTCGTGGGTTATCCCATCGGCGCCACCGTGGGTGGGTCCATCGCGGCGGTTCTGATCGCGCACTACGGCTGGCCCGCCGCATTTTATTTTGGCGCGATCGTCTCGCTGCTGATGGTCCCGTTTGTAATCTGGTACATGCCTGAATCGCCGGATTTCCTGCTGGCGAAGCGGCCGGCCCATGCGCTGAAAAGCCTCAACGCATTGCTGCTCGGGATGGGGCGCGAGAAGCTCCCGCAGCTGCCCGAGCCCATTGCATCCGAACAGCGCCATGCGCAGGGCAATCCGGTGGGCCGCCTGTTCCACGGCGAGCTGGCACGCTCGACGATTTTGATCTGGAGTTCGTATTTCCTGCTGATGTTCGCGTTCTACTTCGTGCTGAGCTGGACGCCGAAACTGCTGGTCACGGCCGGACTGTCGAAGCAGCAGGGCATCACCGGCGGCGTGTTGCTCAACGTCGGCGGCATCGTCGGCGGCATCGCCTTCGGTTACCTTGCGTCCCGGTGGCAGGTCAGGAAGCTCACGGGGGCGTATCTGATCATTACCGCAATCACACTGGTCCTGTTCGGCGTGGGGGGCGCCCGGTTGGACACGGCATTCCCGATCGCGCTGCTGATCGGGGCCTTCATCTTCGGGTCGATGGCCGGCCTTTACGCGCTCGCGCCTGCGCTCTATCCCCCGGCGATACGCACCACGGGCATGGGCTGGGCCATCGGCATCGGGCGGATCGGAGCCATCCTCGCGCCGGCGATTGTCGGCCTGATGATTGACGGCGGATGGCAAGCCCACGATCTTTACTTCGTCTTCGCGCTGCCGCTGCTGGCGGCGTCGCTGATCGTCTTTGCGCTGCGCTCATGAATGCAGCCCACATCCCGTCATCGCGTCGCTGAATCGTGGAAGCCTTATCCCATTTGCGCGTGATCGACCTGACGCGCGTGCGCGCCGGCCCGACCTGCGTCAAGCAGTTCGCGGACTGGGGCGCGGATGTGATCAAGATCGAGATGCCGGCGGAATCGGGCGAAGACATCCTCGGTCCGCGCCAGGGATCGGATTTCCACAACCTGCATCGCAACAAGCGCTCGCTGACCTTGAACCTGAAGGATCCACGTGGTGTGGAAGTGCTCAAGCGCCTGGCGAAAACCGCCGACGTGCTGGTGGAAAACTACCGGCCGGACGTGAAGCACAAGCTCGGCATCGACTATGCGACGCTCGAGAAAGTCAATCCGAAACTGATCTACGCCAGCATCTCCGGCTTCGGCCAGGACGGGCCGTACCGCGATCGCGCCGGGTTCGACCAGGTTGCGCAGGGCATGGGGGGGCTGATGTGGGTGACGGGCCTGCCGGGCCAGGGGCCGGTGCGCGCCGGCATTCCGGTCGCGGACCTGAGCGCGGGATTGTTCGCAGCCCTCGGGATAATGATCGCGCTGCAGGAGCGCAGCCGGTCCGGCAAAGGCCAGTGGGTGCAGAGTTCGCTGCTCTCGTCGATGATCGCGATGATGGATTTCCAGGCGGCGCGCTGGCTGGTCGAAGGCGATGTGCCCGGACAGGCGGGCAACGATCATCCGACGTCCATGCCGACCAGTGTGTATCCGACCTCGGACGGCTTCGTGAACATCGCGGCGGCGGGCAATCCTATTTTCGCGCGCATGGCCGAAGCGTTCGGCGATCCCGCCCTGGCGAAGCAGGCGGATTTTGCCAACGCGAAGCTGCGCTCGCAGCATCGAGTTGCACTGAACGAAGCCATCGCCGTGCATACGCGTCGGTTTACTTCCGCCGCGCTGATCGACCTGCTGGCGAAAGCCGGCGTGCCGTGCGGACCGATCTACAAGCTCGACCAGGTATTCGAAGATGAGCAGGTGCAATATCTCGGCATGGCCGTGCCGGTGCCGAAACCGGAAGGCGGTGAAATGACGCTGGTCGGACCGGCGATCAAGCTGTCCCGCACGCCGGCGAAAATGAAGCGCACGGTGGGCGCGGCGGGCGAACACAACGATGAAATCCTGCGCGACCTCGGCTACAGCGATGCGGAGATCGCCGGGCTGCGCAGCGCGAACGTGATATAGGGGGAACGCATGAGCAAAGGCAAGCTGCGCGTGGAGCGCGACGGACCGGTGGGCCGCCTGGTGCTGGACAATCCGGAGCGGCGCAATGCCATCGGTGCCGACATGTGGCGGGCGATCCCGCCGGCGATAGCCGGATTCAACGCCGATGCGTCCGTCCGCTGCATCGTGATCCGCGGCGAAGGAACGCAGGCGTTCGCGGCCGGCGCCGACATTTCCGAGTTCGAAAAGAACCGCTCCAGCGAAGGCGACGTGAAGGAATACGAAGCCGCGACCGGCGCCGCGCATCACGCCATCGAGTCGTCTCCCAAACCGGTGATCGCCCTGATCCACGGCTTTTGTGTCGGCGGCGGATTGGCGGTGGCACTGTCGTGTGACCTGCGCTATGCGGATGCCTCGAGCCGTTTTGCAATTCCAGCCGCGCGTCTCGGACTTGGGTATGGCGTGCACGGCACCGGCCGCCTGGTCGCGACGGTCGGCCATGCCAATGCGCGCGAGATCATGTTCAGCGCGCGCCGCTACAACGCGGACGAAGCGCTGGCGATGGGTCTGGTCAACCGCGTGTTGCCGGATGCGGAACTCGACGCCTATGTGCAGAAGGTCGTGCTGGAACTGGCCGCCAATGCGCCGCTGACCATGGCCGCGTCGAAAGCAGTCATTAATGCGCTGGCCGAGCCGAGCGGTGACTTTTCCGTTGCCGAAGCTGCGGTTGCGCGTTGCATGACGAGCGAGGACTACATCGAAGGCCGGCGCGCGTTCATGGAAAAGCGCGCGCCGGCGTTCAAGGGAAAATGAGCGCCGTACCCGCTGCCGGACGCGACAGGCTCGCCGCACAGGTCGATGCGCTGCTGAAGCGGGCGACGGATGCTGGCGACGTGCCCGGTGTCGTCGCGATGGCAACCGCGGGCGATTCCACGGTCTACGAAGGCGCATTCGGCACGCGCAGGCTCGGGGCCGCGAAGCCCATGACCATCGACACCGTAGTATGGATCGCGTCGATGACCAAACCGGTCACGTCCGTCGCGGCGATGCAACTGGTGGAGCAGGGCCGCCTGCAACTGGATGAACCGGCGGCACGCTGGGCGCCCGGCCTGGCCGAAGCGCAGGTGCTCGAAGGCTTCGATTCGTCAGGCGCGCCGCGGCTGCGGCCGCCGAAGCGGCCGATTACATTGCGCCATCTGCTCACGCATACTTCCGGCTACGGTTATGGCATGTGGAGCCCGTTGCTCGCGCGCTACATGGAATTGACGGGCATCCCAGGCACGGCGAGCTGCGAGAACGCGGCGTTGCGGCTGCCGCTGCTGTTCGATCCGGGCGAGCGCTGGAACTACGGCATCAACGTTGAATGGGTCGGCAAGGCGATCGAGGGCGCGAGCGGGCTGAGCCTGGGCGAATACCTGCGCAAGAACCTGTTCGCTCCGCTCGGCATGGACAGCACCGGATTCAAAATCACGCCGTCGATGCGCAAGCGCATGTCGCGCATGCATGAGCGCGACGCCGCCGGCGTGCTTATTGCGGGCGATTTCGAAGTGCCGCAGGAACCGGAATTTGAAATGGGCGGTGGCGGGCTGTACTCCACGGCGCCGGATTACCTCGCCTTCATGCGCATGATCCTGAATCGCGGCAGCGGCAAGGCAAACCGCGTGCTGAAGCCGGAAACCGTCGAGCTCATGTCGCGCAATCATATGGGCGACCTGCGCGTCGAGCCGATGATCACGACCAATCCATCGCGTTCGAACGACGCCGAATTCTTTCCGGGGGTGCCGAAGAGCTGGGGCCTGGGCTTCATGATCAATCACGATCGAGCGCCGACTGGCCGCTCCGCCGGCTCGCTGGCCTGGGCTGGCCTGTCGAACTGTTATTTCTGGATCGATCCGGCGCGCAACATCGGTGGCGTTTTTCTGACGCAGATTCTGCCGTTCGCGGATGTGAAATCGCTGCCGCTGTTCCTCGATTTCGAAACGGCCGTCTACCGGTCCGCGTCCTGAGCGCATGGCCGGCGCCTCCGCCGAAGACGTCCTGAAACTGCGCGGCATCGCCACGCAGTATTTCACGTCGCGCGCCCTGTACGCGGCCGCGGTTCTTTCCATCGCCGATGAACTCGCGCATGACGCGAAAAGCGTGGATGAACTCGCGACGGCGGCGGGGGCCCATGCGCCTTCGCTCTACCGGATTTTACGGGTACTGGCGGCGGCGGGCATCTTCACCGAGCAGGGCGACCGGCAATTCGCGAATACGCCGTTGTCCGCGCTCCTGCGCCGGGACGTACCGGGATCGTTGCGCGATTTCGTGCTGTTGTTCGGCGACGAAACCTCGTGGCGATCGTGGGAAGGCATACTGCATGCGGTGCGCACCGGCGAGACGCCATTCGAGCATATCTACGGCGAGAAATTCTTCGATTATGTGCAGGGCCATCCGGAAACCGCGGCGATGTTCGACCGTGCGATGGCCAGCGCATCGTCGACCACCAATGCCGCCGTTGTGGAAGCTTGCGATTTTGCCGGGTTCGGCACGGTGGTGGACGTGGCCGGCGGCACGGGTTCGGCGCTGTGCAGCATTCTCGAGGCCACGCCGGATCTGCGCGGCATCGTGTTCGATTTGCCGCACGTCGAAGAGCGCGCGAAGAGATTCATCGCCGGGCAGGGCCTGGCGAATCGCTGCGAGTTCATCGGCGGCAGTTTCTTCGAGTCCGTTCCGTCCGGCGCGGACGCGTACTTCATGAAGCACATCCTGCATGACTGGGGCGACGAAGAATGCGCGAAGATTCTCGCTGCCTGCCGCAAGGCCATGGACGCGAGTGCGCGTCTGCTGATCTGCGAGCGCATCGTGCCCGCCGGCAACGAACCGTCTTCCGCGAAGCTGATCGATCTGCACATGATGATGACCAACCACGGCGGCAGGGAGCGCACGGAAGAAGAATATCGCCGGCTGCTATCGGCGGCCGGTTTCGATCTGCGTCGCGTGATCCCGACCAGCACGCCGTGGAGCGTGATCGAAGCGCGTAAAAACAGGTAAAAGGGGAAAGGTCAAAGGTGAAAGTAAAAGCACTGAATGCTCTATTCGCCTTTACTTTGACCTTTAACCTTTAACCTTTAACCTTTCCGCTTTCCCTTTTCTTTTTGGCATTGCCAAAAAGAAAAGCCCGGTTTCCCGGGCTCAATCATTACAAGGAGGCAATCGGCAGGGAGGCGGGCTTACGCCGTGACGACGGACGTCGGAGCGTCCACCGGGTTTTCGGCGAGCGGTTCGAATTCGGTGATTTTGTCGATCTCGGTGCCCATCGAGATGTTGGTGACCCGTTCGAGCATGATCTCGACCACGACAGGAACGCGATACTGCTTCATCCACGCTTTCGCCTGCGCGAAGGCGTCCTGAATTTTGCCGGGCTCCCAGACGCGGATGGCCTTGCAGCCCAGCCCCTCGACGACTTTGACGTGATCGACGCCGGCGCCGTTGAGTTCCGGCGCATTGATGTTGTCGAACGAGAGCTGCACGTTGTAGTCCATCTCGAAATTGCGCTGTGCCTGCCGGATCAGCCCAAGGTAACTGTTGTTCACCAGCACGTGCAGGTAGGGCAGGTTGAACTGCGCGCCGACCGCCAGTTCTTCGATCAGGAACTGGAAGTCGTAATCGCCCGACAGGGCCACGACTTCGCGCGTCGGATTCGCCGCCACCACGCCCAGGGCCGCCGGCGCGGTCCAGCCGAGCGGTCCGGCCTGGCCGCAGTTGATCCAGTTGCGCGGCTTGTAGACGTGCAGGAACTGCGCGCCGGCGATCTGCGACAGGCCGATGCTGGAAACGTAGCAGGTGTCGCGCCCGAAAGCCTTGTTCATCTCCTCATAGACGCGCTGCGGCTTCACCGGCGTGTTGTCGAAATGCGTCTTGCGCAGCAGCGTGGCCTTGCGCGCGATGCTTTGCGCAACCCACGCGGAGCGATCCTTGAGGCGTCCGGCGGCGCGCCATTCGCGCGCGATCCCCACGAACAGTTCAAGCGCCGCGCCGGCGTCGGAGACGATGCCGTAGTCCGGCGCGAACACGCGGCCGATCTGGGTCGGTTCGATGTACACGTGCACGAACTTGCGGCCTTTGGTATAGACCTCGGGTGATCCGGTATGGCGATTGGCCCAGCGGTTGCCGATGCCGAGCACGAAGTCGGAGGCCAGCATGGTCGCGTTGCCGTAGCGATGGCTGGTCTGCAGGCCGACCATGCCGGCCATGAGCCGATGGTCGTCCGGGATGACGCCCCAGCCCATCAGGGTGGGGATCACGGGAACGCCGGTGATCTCGGCGAACTCCATCAGCAGGCCGGCGGCGTCGGCGTTGATGATGCCGCCGCCGGCGACGATCAGCGGACGCTCGGATTCATTGAGCATTGCGATCGCTTTTTCGATCTGCGCGCGACTCGCCCGCGGCTTGTAGACCGCCAGGGGTTCGTAGGTATCGGGATCGAATTCTATTTCCGCCATCTGCACGTCGAAGGGCAGATCGATCAGCACCGGACCGGGCCGCCCGGAGCGCATGAGGTGGAAGGCCTGCTGGAAAGCGCGCGGCACCTGCGCTGGCTCGCGCACCGTCACCGCCCACTTGGTCACCGGCTTGGAGATGGATTCGATGTCCACTGCCTGGAAGTCTTCCTTGTAGAGCCGGGCGCGGGGCGCCTGCCCGGTGATGCACAGGATCGGCACGGAGTCCGCCCAGGCCGCATACAGCCCGGTGATCATGTCGGTGCCCGCCGGCCCGGAGGTGCCGATGCACACGCCGATGTTGCCGGCCTGGGCGCGCGTGTAGCCGTCGGCCATGTGGGAAGCGCCTTCGACATGGCGCGCGAGCAGGTGCGTGATGCTGCTGCGTTTCCTGAGCGCGGAATACAGCGGATTGATCGCCGCGCCGGGCACGCCGAAAGCGCAGGTGATGCCCTCTTTTTCGAGGACGCTCACCGCCGCCATGATTGCGGTCATCTTAGCCATTGCTCCTCCTGTCGCATTGCCGTTTTCCAAACGGCTAGGCCGCAGCGTGACGCAATGGCGGGTGCCGGGGCGCGCGGCGCGCGATAAGTCTTATACTGATTGCGTATAAGTCAACGACCCCTGCGCATGACACACTCTTGCGCGAATCGATGCCGACGGGCGGATTGAGGACATGGATCGTATCGACGGCTTCCGGATATTCGTGAGGGTGGTGGAGACGGGGAGCTTCTCCAAGGCTGCGCGCGACCTGGGCATCTCCCAGCCGACGGTTACCCGCCATGTCGCCGCACTCGAACGCCACCTCGGCGTGCGATTGCTGAACCGCAATACGCGG
>JANXPQ010000581.1 GCA_025357235.1 Betaproteobacteria bacterium | reverse complement strand
GGATCGGCGAGATCCTTGCGGAAGGCATCCAGCGTATCCGCCATTTCCAGCGCGCATTGGATTGCATGTTCGGCATGTTTTGCGTCGTCGAGCGGCGCTCCCCAGATCGCCATGATGCAATCACCGATGAATTTGTCGAGTGCACCGTTATTGCGGAAAACGACTGCCACCTGCCGGCTGAAATAACTGTTGATCAGACTGACCACTTCTTGCGGGGTGCGGGATTCGGAAAGCGTGGTGAAGCCGCGGATGTCGGAAAACAGCAGCGTGACCTGGCGGCTTTCGCCTTCGCGCGAAAGCCCGCCGTGCGCAATCAGTTCCTTGACCACGTGCGGATTGACGAAGCGCGAAAACTCCCTGACAGCCTGCTCCCGCTCGCGCCGCTCGCGCAGATATTCCTGCAGGGCCGCGATGAAAAAGAACACCCAGACAAATATGAGCGGCCGCAATACCGGCAGCACCAGCAGCTTGCCGATCGCCACATACTGCCCCGCCACGAGAACGGCCGATATCAACACCAGCGCGCTGCCGATTTTCAGCGTATGCAACTGGGCGCGGAATCCCGCATACAACAAAGCCAGCAGCACCAGCGCTATCGCAGCCGGCCATGCGACCGGCGCCTGGCGCAAGTAGTTGCGGTTCTTCAGGTTATCAAGGGCACTGGCCAGAATGTCGATGCCGTCGTAAAGCGAACCCACCGGTGTGGGTCGTATGTCGTGCAGCCCGCTGGCGGTCACGCCGATGATGACGATCTTGTCCTTGAACTCGTTCGGGTCGCGCTTGCGCTTCTGACTGTTGAAATCGATGTAGAGATCCGAATAGGACACATGCGGACGGCCGGCTTTTCCGCCCGGCCAGCTGAGCAGGATGGATCCGACATCCGGCACGGGAAGGCCCAGATCCTGTGCCACGCGGGCCGGCAGTGAAGGAATTTTCCAGCCGTAGGCATTCTGGTACACGAAGTAGCGACGGCCGATGCCGTCTGGGTCGGCGAGAAAATCGATGGTGCCAAGACGCCAGTTCTCCGGCTTCAGGGCCTTCGGCAGCCCGATATTCAGGGTGGCATTCTTGTCCGCTTGTGTGCCGGCAAATGCACCGAGCGGGGCTTGCATTTCCGCTATCGGCACGCCGTAAGGATCGCCCGCGCGATCCTGGCGCACGGTCGGAAAGAACACATTGTTGTGGGGCGCCACCGTCTTGTTGAACAGCTCGTCGGCATCCAGGCGGTAGATATCCGGCTCGAAGAACATGACGTCGAAGACGATGGCGCGCGGTTTTTGTGCCTCGATGCCCTGCACCATCTCTCCGTGTACGGAGCGCGGCCATGGCCAGCGGCCGGCGTAGTCGGCTAGTTGCTCCAGGCTGTGTTCATCGGCAGCAACGACCACGATGTCCGGGTCGGGTTTGATCTTGCTCGCCTGGGCAGTGACGAAGAAATCGGAAAAACGGGCCTCCGCCGAGCGCAACCAATTCAGCCAGGAATATTCGAGGACGGCCACACCAGCGACTGCGGCGAGCAACAGGACTAGCGGTTTTGCATAAAGGCGCGGCACGCGCGCAGTCTACAAAGAAAACCAGAGGAAAGGTGAAAGAGGAAAGAGAAAAAAGGAAGCCGACTTCTACCACCAAGGCGACAGAGGCCCGACACCCTCTCGTCTCACCTTTCCACTCTCCTCTCGCCTCTTTCCTCTGCCGTCAAAGGCCGAGCCTTTGCCAAATCGTGCTGGCCGGCCCGGCCTGATTCAGCGTGTAGAAATGCAGGCCCGGCGCACCGGCTTCGAGCAGCTTTTCGCACAACACGGTCACGACATCGAGGCCGAAGGCGCGGATCGATGCCGTGTCGTCGCGATAGCCTTCCAGCTTGATGCGCATCCAGCGCGGAATCTCCGCACCGCAGGCATCCGAGAACCGGGCGAGCTGGGAGAAATTGCCGATCGGCATGATGCCCGGCACGATGGGAACGTTGATGCCGGCGGCAGCACATTCGTCGACGAAACGAAAGTACGCGTCCGCATTGTAGAAATACTGCGTGATGGCCGAATTTGCGCCGGCCTCTATTTTGCGTTTGAAGTTCTTCAGTTCGTCGGCGGCATTGCGGGTCTGCGGATGGTATTCCGGATAACACGCGACCTCGATATGGAACCAGTCGCCGGTCGTCTCCCGGATGAACGCAACGAGTTCGTTTGCATACCTGAGCTCGCCGCTGGAAGCCAGCCCGGAAGGCATGTCGCCGCGCAGTGCGACGACATGACGAATATCGTTTTCGCGGTAGCGCGACAGCGTGGCGGCGATTTCAGCCTTGGTCGAAGCCACGCAGGAAATATGCGGCGCGGCGTCGTGACCCGCAGCGCGAATTTCCAGCACTGTATCCAGTGTTCCTTGCTGGGTCGAACCCCCAGCCCCGAAGGTGACGGAAAAAAACCGCGGCTTCAGCAGTGCGAGTTGCTGCCAGGTGGCGCGCAGTTTCGCCTTGCCCTCCGGCGTCTTTGGCGGAAAGAATTCGAAGCTGAACGTGCGGGACGCTGTCGTCTGGATTGGCATGTTCTTCACCCGGCCGACAGGCGTATCGCGCCCGTCGGCCGGCATCTTACTGGCTGGATCGGTCAGTAACGATAGTGGTCGGCTTTATAGGGCCCACTCTTGTCGACGCCGATATAGGTGGCCTGGGTATCCGTCAGTTCAGTCAGTTGCGCATTCAGTTTCTTCAGTTGCAGGCGCGCGACCTTTTCGTCGAGATGCTTGGGCAATGTGTAAACGCCGACCGGATACTTCGCCGTATTGGCGAACAATTCGATCTGGGCGATGGTCTGGTTGGCGAACGACGAACTCATGACGTAGCTTGGATGGCCGGTGCCGCAACCCAGGTTCACCAGGCGGCCCTTCGCCAGGATGATGATGCGTTTGCCGTCGGGGAAAATCACATGGTCGACCTGCGGCTTGATCTCCTCCCACTGGTACCGGGACAGCGATGCAATATCGATCTCGTTGTCGAAGTGGCCGATGTTGCAGACGATGGCCTGGTCCTTCATTTTCTTCATGTGCTCGTGCGTGATCACATGGAAGTTACCGGTCGCGCTCACGAAAATGTCGGCCTTGTCGGCGGCGTAATCCGTGGTCACCACGCGATAGCCTTCCATTGCGGCCTGCAGCGCGCAGATCGGATCGATTTCCGTGACCCATACCTGGGCCGACAATGCCCGCAACGCCTGAGCGGACCCTTTGCCCACGTCGCCGTAGCCGCACACCAGCGCAACCTTGCCCGCGATCATCACGTCGGTCGCGCGCTTGATGCCGTCGACCAGCGATTCGCGGCAGCCGTAGAGATTGTCGAATTTCGACTTGGTGACCGAATCGTTGACGTTGATCGCCGGAAAGGCGAGCTTGCCTTCCTTGTGCATCTGATAAAGGCGGTGCACACCGGTCGTGGTCTCTTCGGTGACGCCCCTGATCTTGGAAAGCCGCGTCGAATACCACTTCGGTTCGTGCTTGAGTTTCGTCTTGATCGCGGCAAACAGGGCCGTTTCTTCTTCACTGCCCGGATTGTGCAGGACCGTCGCATCGGACTCGGCGCGGGTGCCCAGGTGCAGCAGCATGGTCGCGTCGCCGCCGTCGTCGAGAATCATGTTGGTATAGGTTGCGTCGGGCCACTCGAAAATGCGATGGGTGTAATCCCAGTATTCGGCCAGGGTCTCGCCCTTCACGGCAAATACCGGCGTGCCGGTGGATGCTATTGCCGCGGCAGCGTGATCCTGGGTCGAGAAAATGTTGCAGGAGGCCCAGCGCACTTCGGCGCCGAGGGCTTGCAGCGTCTCGATCAAGACGGCGGTCTGGATGGTCATGTGCAGCGAGCCACTGATGCGCGCGCCGCGCAGCGGCCGGGTGTTGGAAAATTCTTCGCGGATCGCCATCAGGCCGGGCATCTCGGTCTCGGCAATGCGGATTTCCTTACGGCCCCAGTCGGCAAGGGACAGGTCGGCAACGTGAAAATCGCCGGATTTCTTCGTGTTCGGAACTGCGGACATCGGCACTCTCCTTCAAAACGGAGCGCCGAAAATGAACACGGCGCTCACAACCGGTTTAATGATTGTGAGCGCCGTTGGTTCGTTTGCTGAGCCTGGCCCCTCGATCCGGGGTCGCAGCGCTCCTCAGCGAAATGCAATTATAGCGAAGTCGGCGTGTTACCGGAACGCCGGCCGATCAGGCGGCTGCGGCCTTCTTGATCCCCGCTTCCGATTTGAGCAGTTCGACCTTGTCCAGCGCTTCCCAGGTAAATTCCGGCTCGTCCCGGCCAAAATGGCCGTACGACGCCGTCTTCTCGTAAATCGGGCGCAGCAGATCGAGCATTGCCACAATCCCCTTGGGTCGCAGGTCGAAATGCTTCTGCACCAGTTGCGCGATTTTCTCGTCGGCGATCTTGCCGGTGCCGAACGTTGTGACCATCACGCTCGTAGGCCTGGCCACGCCGATCGCATAGGAAACCTGGATCTGGCACTTGGTCGCGAGTCCCGCAGCCACGATATTCTTCGCCACGTAACGCGCCGCATAGGCAGCAGAGCGGTCGACTTTCGAGGGATCCTTGCCGGAGAACGCGCCGCCGCCGTGGGGGGCCGATCCGCCGTAGGTATCGACGATTATCTTGCGCCCGGTCAACCCGCAGTCGCCATGCGGTCCGCCCACGACAAAACGTCCGGTCGGATTGATCAGATACTTGATCTCGCCCTTGATCAGGTTCTTCGGCAGCACCGGCTTGACGATCTCTTCGATCACGGCCTCGCGGATCTGTTCCAGGGAAATGTCCGGCGAATGCTGGGTGGAAAGCACTACGGTGTCGATGGAATCCGGCCGGCCATTCACGTAGCGGATAGTGACCTGGGATTTGGCATCCGGCCGCAACCACGGCAGCCTCCCGTCCCGGCGCAGTTCAGACTGGCGCTCGACCAGACGGTGAGCCAGATAGATCGGCAACGGCATCAGCACCGGCGTTTCGTCGCAGGCGTAACCGAACATCAGGCCCTGATCGCCGGCGCCCTGGTTCAAAGGGTCGTCATGAGCCTTGTCCACGCCTTGGGCAATATCGGGAGACTGCTTGTCATAGGCAACCAGCACGGCGCAGCCGCGATAGTCGATGCCATAGTCCGTGTTGTCGTAACCGATGCGCTTGATCGTTTCCCGCGCCACCTGCTGGAAGTCCACCACGGCGTTGGTGGTGATTTCCCCGGCCATGACGACCAGGCCGGTGTTTACCAGGGTTTCTGCCGCTACTCGGGCGAATTTGTCCTGGGTTAAGATGGCGTCCAGCACGGCATCGGAAATCTGATCGGCGACTTTGTCCGGATGGCCTTCGGAAACCGACTCGGATGTGAACAGAAAATCATTCATTCGAAAGTTTCAGGGTTAGGTCAGTAAAGGTCGGTCAGGATAGCAAAAAGCCATCAAAAGAACAAAACGGAAAATCGAATAAGTTCATGCTCATAAGGTTGTTGCGGCAGCTGGCGAAATTGCCGCTCTCCTGGATTCACGCGGTGGGCGGCGCGCTGGGCTGGATCGTGTACTTCCTCTCCGACACATACGCCGCCCGCCTGCGTGCGAATCTTTTGCAAAGCGGCCTCTGGCGTGACGAAAAGGATTATCAACGCATCCTGCGGCGGAATATTGCCGAATCAGGCAAAGCTGGGACCGAACTGATTCCAGTTTGGTTCCGGCCGGTAGCCCGGGCGGTGCAATTGGTCGTCCGCGCGGAGCCCATTGCACTGGTGGAAGCCGCGGAAGGGCGCGGACGAGGCGTCATCTATCTGACCCCGCATCTGGGTTGTTTCGATGCGGCTGCATTATGGGTCGCGCAGCGCCAGCCTATCACCGTGCTGTATCGCCCGCCGAAAATGAAGGCGCTTCAACCGCTGATCGAGGCGGGCCGCGGGCGCGACAAAGTGCAGCTTGCGCCGGCCAACCTCGGTGGTGTGCGGCTGCTGTTGAAAGCACTCAGGCGCGGTGAAGCGGTCGGTATTCTGCCGGACCAGGTACCCGGAACCGGGGAAGGCGTCTGGGCGGATTTCTTCGGTCGCCCCGCCTACACGATGACCCTGGTCGGAAAACTCGCGCAAGCCACCGGTGCGACCATCCTCATGGCCGCGGCCGTGCGGCTGCCTGGCGGCGCGGGCTTTGCCCTCCATTTCACGGAATTCGACGGCCGGACAAGCGGCGAAAACAGCGCTCGCGATTTCAACGCCGCGATCGAACGCACGGTGAAATTGGCGCCGGACCAATACCTTTGGAGCTACAACCGTTATAAGACGCCTTCGGGCGTGAAGGCGCCTGAAGGCAGCGAAGAGGAACGAGGGAAGAGGAGCGAGCATTGAAAACCGAACATGCTCCAGGCAGGATCCATGTCACTCTGTCAGAGCACCGTGCTTTCGCACCAAGCTTTCCCCCATCCCTCGTCCCTGCTCTACAAGCATGCCTGAGAAAATCGGCCTCGCCCTGATCCGGTTGCTCGGCCTGTTGCCGTTGCGCCTGCTGGCGCCACTCGGCAATGGTTTCGGCATGCTGATTTACTGGCTGGTCTGGGAACGCAGGCGCGTAGTACGCACGAACCTGCGGTTGTGCTTCCCGCAGATGCCGGACAAGGACAGGGAAAGACTTTCACGCCGGCATTTTCGCGCCTTCGGACGCACCGTCCTCGAGCACAGCATCCTGTGGTGGGGTCCCGAGAAGACCATTCGCGAACTGGTCAGATTCGAAGGCCGGGGAAACCTCGACCGCGAAATCGGCAAACCTCTCATCGTCCTTGCACCGCACTTCGTCGGCCTCGACATGGGCGGCATCCGCATTTCGATCGAATACGACATGATGTCGATGTACTCCCACCAGAAAAATCCTGAGCTCGACAGGATCCTGCTGCATGGCCGCACCCGATTCGGGAACAGCATCCTGGTGTCCAGGCAGGACGGCTTGCGGCCGGTGATTCGCGGACTGCGCAAGGGAATCGCTTTTTTTTACCTGCCTGACATGGATCTTGGTCCGAAGGATTCGCTGTTCGTGCCTTTCTTCGGCGTGCCGGCGGCCACCGTTGCCGGGTTATCGCGCCTGGCACGCATGACCGGCGCGCGCGTGGTCCCGTGCATTACGCGTCAACTGCCCGGCACCGGCGGCTATGTCACGCGCTTTTATCCGGCATGGGACGATTTTCCCGGGGCAAGCGTGGAGGACGACACCGCGCGCATGAATGCTTTCATCGAGGAACGCGTCCGCGAGATGCCCGAGCAATATTACTGGCTGCATAAGCGCTTCAAGACCCGCCCGCCAGGCCGGGCGAGGTTCTACTGATGTTCGCCAATCCGGACGAAAGCGCGATCTGCGCAATGCTCAGCCAGGTAAAAACCATCGTGGTGGTCGGGCTCTCGCCCAACCCGTCGCGGCCGAGCCACCGCATTGCCCGCGCGCTGAAGGGGCGGGGATACCGGATCATTCCAGTGCGACCGCTGATAGCGGACGTACTCGGCGAAAAGGCGTATGCCAGGCTGGATCAGATTGGTGAAAAGGTGGATCTGGTCAATGTGTTCCGTAGCGCCGACCAGATCGGACCGATCGTCGACGACTGCATGCGGCTGGGATTGCCGCGCCCGTGGATCCAGGAGAGCATCGTCAATGAGAAGGCCGCCCTGCTGGCGTGCGCGGGCGGCATCGATGTCGTGATGGACCGCTGCATCTGGCGCGATCTCAACTCGATTTGCGCCTGATCATGCCCGTCCCGAGCAATTTCAGCATTTCCCCGCTGCGCGACGCGGACATTGCGCCGATTTGCGCGCTGGCGCGCGAAATCTGGTTGCAGCACTATCCGGGGATCATCACCGTCAAGCAGATAGAATACATGCTGGCGCAGCGCTATTCGCCGGACGCGATACGCGAGCAACTGCAGGCCGGCGAAGCCTGTTGGGACAAACTTGAGGTGCACGGCGAATTGTGCGGATTCGCGAGCTACGAACGCGGAGCGCAAGCGCGCGCGATGAAACTCGACAAACTCTATGTGCATCAACAGGTCCGAGGAAAGGGCTACGGAGCGGCGCTGATCGAACACGTGGCGCAAGCGGCCAGGCAGCTCGGCATGGACAATCTGTATCTGCAGGTCAATAAATACAACCACGGATCGGTGGCGGCCTATCTGCGAGCAGGCTTTGCCGTGGAGAAGACCGTGAAAGTGGACATCGGCAACGGTTTCTTCATGGACGACTATGTCATGTCCAGATCCCTTGCCGCCTGACGAAGCTGCCGTGAAATTGAAATTCACCAAAATGCACGGCGCGGGCAACGACTTCGTCGTCGTCGACGCCACCCGCATACCGTTGACCCTGGATGTTGCGGGCATACGCCGGCTGGCCGACCGCCACTTCGGTATCGGCTTCGACCAGATGCTGGTCGTCGAGCCGGCGCGCCGTGCGGACACCGATTTCTATTACAGAATCTTCAACGCGGACGGCGGCGAAGTCAGCCAATGCGGCAATGGCGCACGCTGTTTCGTGCGTTACGTGCATGACAAAGGCTTGTCGGCAAAGGACGCGATCCGCGTGGAAACGCGGTCGGGGATCATCGAACCCCGCCTCGAAAAAGACGGGCGCGTCACCGTGAACATGGGCGCACCGGTTTTCGAGCCTGCCCGGATTCCATTTGCGGCACAACGGCGTGCGGCGAGCTACGAGCTGGAAGTCGAAGGCCGCGAGGTGGAGATCTGCGCCGTTTCGATGGGAAACCCGCACGCGGTGCAAGTCGTTGCCGACGTCGATGCCGCTCCGGTGACGAGCGAAGGGCCGCTGATCGAGCGCCATCCGCGCTTTCCCGAGCGGGTCAACGCCGGATATATGCAGATCGTGGATCGCAGACATATTAAACTGCGTGTGTTCGAGCGCGGGGCCGGCGAAACATTATCCTGCGGCACCGGCGCCTGCGCGGCGGCGGTGGCCGGCATCGCGTGCGGGATGCTGGATTCGCCGGTGCAAGTGAATACGCGTGGCGGGGTACTTGAAATTGCATGGACAGGCGAGGCACAACCGGTTTTCATGACCGGGCCCGCGCAATCCGTTTTCGACGGTGAAATCGAGGTATAGAGAAAGTCAATGAGACCTGAAGACGTTGCCCGCTACCTGAAGGACCATCCCGATTTTTTCGAGACCTACGCCGACATGATCGGAGACATCTCGATTCCGCATCCGCATGGCGGCCGGGCCATCCCGATCTCCGAGCGCCAGATCATCAGCCTGCGCGAGAAGAACAAGGTGCTGGAAGGAAAATTGCGCGAACTGGTGGAGTACGGCGAGGAAAATGACGCGATAGGCGAACGCGTGCACCGCGCCGCGCTGGCGATGATAAAGCCCGCGAACCTGGAAGCCTCGCTGCAGGCGCTCTACTACAACCTGCGGGAGGATTTCGCCGTTCCCCACATCACCGTCAGATTGTGGAGCGAATGGGATCATCCGCCGCTGCCGGAATTCGGGGCAAGCAGCGCCGGGGTCAGGGTATTCGCCGACAGCCTCAACCAGCCGTATTGCAGCCACAAACCCATGTTCGAAACCGCCGAGTGGTTCGGCGACGCCGGCAACCTGCTGAAATCGTATGCCTACATCGCGCTGCGCGCGGACAGGGTATTCGGCCTGCTGGCACTGGCAAGCGAAGACGCCCAACGCTTCTATCCCGAGATGGGCACGCTGTACCTCAAGCGCCTCGGCGAATTGGTCAGTACGTCGCTCGTGCGATATTTGTAAATGTCCGTTCACGACAGCCCCCCTCCAACCAAAGAAGAATCCCCGGCCGAATCTGCCTTCGTCTCCGACTTCCTGTCGCACCTTGTCCGGGAACGGCGTCTTTCGCCGCACACCGCCGAAGGCTATGGGCATGATGTGCGCGTTTTGCTGGAACTGACGCGAGAACAGGAATCGACGCTGCAAGACCTGCAGATCCATCAGATCCGGCGCTTCATCGCCCGCCTTCACGGACGCGGACTGGGCGGCAAATCGCTGGCGCGCATGCTTTCCGCATGGCGCGGTTTTTTCAGCTACCTCGCGCGCGATCACGGCTTCACGCGCAATCCCTGCACCGGCGTGCGGCCACCGAAATCGCCCAAGTCGCTGCCCAAAGCGCTATCGCCCGACGAAGCCACGCGTCTGGTGAGCTTCACCCAGGACGACCCGCTCGCCGTACGCGATCGCGCGATGTTCGAACTGCTGTATTCGTCCGGCTTGCGATTGTCGGAACTGACTTCTCTGAAACAAGGCGATGTCAGCTTCGCGGATGCCACCGTGCGCGTGACCGGCAAGGGCAACAAGACGCGCGTCGTGCCGGTAGGCAGCCATGCCTTGCAAGCGTTGCAGGCATGGCTGCCGGTGCGCGGCTCCCTGCCGCACAAGAACGAGTCGTCGCTGTTCCTGAACCAGCGCGGCGATGCCATCAGTCCGCGCTCGGTGCAATCCCGGCTCAAGGCGTGGGGCATCAAGCAAGGCTTGCCTGGCCATATACATCCGCACATGCTGCGCCATTCGTTCGCCTCGCACGTCCTGCAATCCAGCGGCGATCTGCGTGCGGTGCAGGAAATGCTCGGCCATGCCAGCATTTCCACCACGCAGGTCTACACCCATCTGGACTTCCAATATCTAGCCAAGGTCTACGACGCCGCGCATCCGCGGGCGAAGAGAAAAGAATCGAAAAGATGAACCACGGAGGACACGGAGGAAAGGCAAGAACCGCCAGAGAACGTTCGAGAGTTAAAGTTGGCAATTAGGAGGTCGTCTCGGCAACAGTCCCGCCTTTAACACCCACTCATCGTTCCTCTATCCTGGTTTTCCTCCGTGTCCTTCGTGTCCTCCGTGGTTCAAGATCCTTTATTTAAGAATGCATAAAATTATCCTGAAACCCGGCAGGGAAAAGTCCCTGTTGCGCCGGCATCCCTGGGTGTTCTCGGGCGCAGTCGCACGCATCGAGGGCAAGGCAACAGCCGGCGATACGGTGCATGTCGTCGCAAACGACGGGCGTTTCCTCGCCATCGCCGCAGTGAATCCGGACGCGAACATTTCCGCGCGCGTATGGGACTGGAACGAATCCACACAGATCAACACGGCATTTTTCCATCGACGGCTGAATGCCGCGATCGGCATGCGCCGCGCCCTGTTCGGCAGGAATCCGGAGGAAGCCGAACGGCTGGTGCATGGCGAGTCCGATGGACTGCCGGGTTTGATCGTGGATCGCTATGCCGACGTGGTCGTGCTGCAGATTTCCAGTGCCGGCTGTCATCGCTGGCGCGAAGCGATCATAGAAGCGTTGCAACAGATCACCGCCGCCCGCGCCATCTACGAGCGTTCCGATGCGGACGTGCTCGAACTCGAGGGACTCACGCCGCGCACGGGACTGGCAAGAGGCGAGCTCGACACGCCTGTCGTGGAAATCAGGGAAAGCGGAATTCGCATGCGAGTCGATGTGGCCAAAGGGCACAAGACCGGTTTCTACCTGGACCAGCGCGACAATCGATTGCAGGTCGGCCGGCTTGCCGCGGGCAGGGACGTTCTCAATTGCTTCAGTTATACGGGCGGGTTCACGTTGCAAGCGCTTGTCCACGGCGCGGCCTCGGTGACCTCGGTGGACTCGTCGGCAGATGCATTGCAGCTCGCGCGCGAACACGTGCGTCTGAACGATCTGCGGGAAGATCGCTGTGAATGGGTCGATGCCGACGTATTCCTGTACCTGCGCAAACTGCGCGACCAGAACCGGCAATTCGATCTGATCGTCCTCGATCCGCCAAAATTTGCACCGACGGCGGCGACCGCGGAACGCGCCGCGCGCGGCTACAAGGACATCAATCTGCTCGGTTTCAAACTGCTGCGCTCGGGCGGCCTGCTTGCCACGTTTTCCTGCTCCGGCGGTGTTTCCGCCGATCTGTTCCGCAAGATCGTCGCCGGTGCAGCCCTGGACGCGGGCGCCGATGCGCAAGTTATCGTTCAATTCCACTCGACGCCGGACCATCCGGTGTCGCTGGCCTTCCCGGAAGGGGAATACCTGAAAGGCTTGTTATGCCGGATCAATTGAAGTGGTTCGAGATTACCGACTCACTGCCGCGCTACGAAGAGGGGCCGGGGCGATGAGCGCCACGACGCTTGTTCTCGTGCGCCACGGCGAAACCGCGTGGAATGTCGAAGGCCGCATTCAGGGACACCTCGACATTCCCTTGAACGAAATCGGATTTGCACAGGCCGCTTCGGTCGGCAGGCGCCTGGGCGCCGAAGCCTTCGACGCGATTTATTCGAGCGACCTGATCCGCGCCTACCGGACCGCCAGCCCGATCGTCGCGAATCCCGCGAACGACATCATTTGCGACCAGCGTCTGCGCGAACGGCACCTGGGCGTGTTACAGGGATTGACCGGCGACGAGGCATTTAAAAGTCAGCCGGATGCCTGGAAGGCATTCAAATCACGCGACGCCGATCGCGCGCTCGCCGGCGGCGAAAGCCTTGGGGAGTTCTCGAGCCGCATCGTCGGCTTCGTCGAAGAAATACTCGAAAGGCATGCCGGCAACAGGGTTCTCATCGTCACCCACGGTGGCGCACTGGATGCGGTTTATCGCCACGCAACCCGCATGTCGCTTTCCGCGACACGCGATTTCTCGATCTACAACGCGTCCGTCAACGTGATCTCGCATGACCGCGGGCGCTGGAACATCGAGTCGTGGGGCGACATCAGCCATCTGCCGCAGGAATTGGCGATGGACGATACCTGAAGGGCGGTAACTGGTAATTGGTGACTGGTGATTAGTGAAAGCGTTTTTCTGGAGGCTTCGCCAATTACCATTTGCCAATCACCAATTACGGCCTCACGAAGGGAGGCTTCCTCCCCACCAGTTTCTCGAGCATCACCAGCTCATCGTCGGAATGGTTGATGAACTCCGCCTTGTGCATCATCCTGCCGTCGGTCATTTCTGCATAGATGATATTCGGCGTGTGATAGCCGGAAGCGATCAGGCGCTTCTCCGTGCGATGCTGATCCTCGATCTCGACCGTCCCATAACACGTGCAGAAATAGGTCCGCTCCGGCGACGCTTCCATGTAAATGCCGGTACCGCGAATGCCGGCTGTTGCCGTAGCAGTCAGCAGCTGGCGCGGACCGCCCTTGCCGAATACGCCCAGCAGCGCGCCGGTCAGCATGCGTAGTCCTGTCAACAAGAGCGCCTTGGGTTTGCCCAGTATTTCGACTTCGCTGTTCGCGCGGATCAGGAATGCATCTTTGCCCATCGCCAGCACGAGGCGGCCGCCGGTTCCGGTCCTGATGACATCGAACGCGCGAATTTCATTGGCTTTGCTCGCCAGCCTGCCGTTGACCATGACTTCACCGTCAATCTCATGGAGCTTCCCGGCATGAGACGTGGCCGGCAGCAGCAATGCCGCACCGCAGGCGGCGGATTGCAGCAGGAAATCCCTGCGCGACTTCACCGGTTCGGGGTAATGCAGACAGGGATTAGGCATGGCAAGCCTCCGATGGGTGACTTTTAACTATAGTCCGTCCGTGACAGTTACGAAGGCCATCGCGATCCGGATGTTGGCGAAACCGGCTGGTCGGCGCTAAACTGCTGGCCGGTCTACCCCAATCCCATGAAACTGCATCGCGTCCTGACCCATCTGCTGATCCTGCTGTTGCTGTTCGCACAGCAGGCGGCTTACGCGCATGCGATTTCCCACCTG
>JANXPQ010000578.1 GCA_025357235.1 Betaproteobacteria bacterium | reverse complement strand
TCAATCCAATCGTGGTCATCTGTCGCCTCGTGCGGCTACTTGATCAGCGATTCCTTAACCAAATTCCATTTGTAATGGTCTCCTCTGTGCCCTCTCCGCTTTTCCTCTGTGACCTCTGTGTCAACGCCTTTGAACTTTCTTGAGATGCACTATTGCGCAGGAGCCGGGCGGAAGAAAACCTGCTTGTCGCGCTCGACCACTTCGTAAGTCTGGTTGGGCGTGACGATGAATTGCTCCACGCGGCTGCGCACCGACAGGCCGCGTTCGGAGTAGCCCTGTCCGCGTTTCCACAAATTGTCGAGAAACCATTTTTCGATGCCGGCGTGCTTTATTTCCAGGCGTTCCGAGCCGAGGAAAGCGAGCGGAATGACGTGGTGGTAGCCGAGCAGTTCGTGGTCGACCTGCAGATATTCGAAACCGATCATGCCCTGCGGCAGCGCCAGCGCCTGGTTGTCGATGCGGGCGATGGCGCCTTCGCCGACCGGGATGCGCCACATGACGATTTCCTCGACCGGCTTCGATTCGGCGGCGAACAGCAGCGACACGGCAAGTACGCCGGCAACGGCGAATGCGAAAATCATGTCGCGCAGCCGGCCGATCGGGCCGCCTGCGCCCAGATGCAGCACGCGCGCAACCAGCCAGCTGATCGCAACCCACCACGCGAGCGCCATGCCGATGAACAGCTTCTGCAACGGGCCGACGGGCGCCCAGGCGTGCAGCGTGATGAACCCGGCAACGGTCAACACCACGAACGCCGCGAGTCCCAGGCTGTCCCATGTCCAGCAAGTCCGCCGCCACCAGATCGGCTGGCGCCGCAGGCGGATGAAATGCCAGGCGCGCACCGTGAAGGGCAGTTCCAGGCTCTTGCGGCAAAATGCGCACTGGGCATCATGCACGACCGTCTCGCGATGGCAAAACGGGCACTCCATCACGACGCTTTCCTGCATTTTCAGCCGCGCCGAGATCATTTCCATGCGCAACCGGAACAATGGCGAGAATACGCGATGGACAAGCAGGACGATGCCCGACCAGTAGACCACAGTTGCGACCGTGTCGAGCGAGGGGCCCAGGAATTGTTCGATGGCTTGAAACAGACTTCGCAACATGAGGCGGCGCTCCGTATCGTCGTTCCGGAACCCATTATATGGGTTGATACCATCGGCATGCATGACGCCAATAGGCGACAGCGTACCGGACCGTGGTAATTTATCGTCCTCCCGTTCGCTTATAACGGCAGATTTTCACAGGAGTGCGCCATGAACCTGCTCGAATCCCTGAAAAAATACTCCGTCATCGTTGCCGATACCGGCGACATCGAAGCCATTGCACGGCTGCGTCCGCAGGATGCGACCACCAATCCGTCGCTGCTCTACCTGTCGGCGCAGAAGCCGAATTACCGTGCGCTGGTTGATGACGCGCTCGCTTTCGGCATGCGCGCAAAAGGGGGCGATCGGGAGGCGAAGGCCGAAGCAACGCTGGAAAAGCTGGCGGTGAATTTCGGTTGCGAGATTCTCAAGCATGTCAAAGGCCGCGTCTCCACCGAGGTCAGTGCGAAACTCTCGTTCGACGTTGAAGGCAGCCTCGCCAAGGTGCGCGATCTGATCGAACTCTATGGCCGCGCGGGCGTTGCGAGCGATCGCGTGCTGATCAAGCTGGCCAGCACCTGGGAAGGCATCCGCGCGGCGCAGACACTCGAGCGTGAAGGCATCCACTGCAACCTCACCCTGCTGTTCAGTTTCGCGCAGGCGGTCGCGTGCGCAGACGCGGGGGTGACGCTGATCTCGCCCTTCGTTGGCCGCATTTACGACTGGTACAAGAAGGAGCGCAAGGTCGACGACATCCCGGCGGCGGAGGATCCCGGCGTGCAATCGGTGACGCGCATCTACAACTATTACAAGAAATTCGGTTATCCCACCCAGGTCATGGGGGCGAGCTTCCGCAAAGTCGAACAGATCACGGGCCTTGCCGGCTGCGACCTGCTGACCATCAGCCCCGAGTTGCTGGACAAGCTGGAAGGGTCCGCCGGGGAACTGGAGCGGCGATTGTCGGTGGAAGCGGCGAAAGCGAGCGCGGCAATAAAAATCGCCATGGACGAAAAGACCTTTCGCTGGATGCACAACGAGGACGCCATGGCCACCGACAAGCTGGCCGAAGGCATCCGCAAGTTTTATGTCGACGCACGCAAGCTGGAAGAATACGTGCTGGCGCTGGTGACCGGCAGCCAGGCCGCCTGAGCGCACACATGCGAGTCATTGCACTATCGTTATCGATGCGCTGGCCGAGGAATTCCGTGACCCGTGCGCCGGCGCCGCCACCTGGGTTGTCGCGGGCGATGCTGGTCACGCTGGCGCTCACGGTCATCGTCGGGTTGCCGGTCGACAAGTTCGGCGGCGTTCCAGGCCAGCTCGCCGTCAGCGTCTGGACCTGGGCGTTGTTTCTCGTCCTGCTTGCGCGCATCAACCAGGCATTGAGATTGCCCTTGATGCTCTGCCTCGTAATCTCGACTCTCGGGGAATGCTGCCTTTCGCTGCTCTGGGGTCTGTACGGCTACTGGCTGCACAATGTTCCCTTCTTCGTACCGCCGGGCCACGTGCTGTTGTTCGCCCTGGGCCTGACTTTCGCGCCGCGCATTCCGCAATGGACGATCGTCCTGGTGTGTGCCTTCGCCGCCGGCTATGGACTGCTGGCGTTCCTGACTTCGACGGATACCGTCAGCGTGGCGCTGGCGATCCTGTTCCTGCTCTTCATGGTGTTGGGCAGCAACCGCCGTCTTTACGCGACGATGTTCGTCATCTCCCTGCTGATGGAGTTGTACGGCACGGGGATCGGAAACTGGGTGTGGGTACCGGAAATTCCCGGCTTGCCGCTGACGAGTGCGAATCCGCCGCTGTGCGTTGGCGGGCTCTATTGCGCGCTCGACCTGTGCGTGGTGAACGCCGATCGCCTATTGCGCAGATGGCGGCGCCTGACGGCGCCCGGAATGGAAGCAGGCTCTGCCGCTTAACAGGAAAGGGAAAAGAGGAAAGAGGCGAGGGGCGAGAGGAACGGAAAGTACCGAAGGCTTTATTGCTTTTGCCTATCCTGTTGCGTTTCACCCTCCTTGCGGGTGCAGGACATTAAAACCACCATAGGGTCGAAGGAGAAGAAGATGGCAAAGAAATTCGTGAATCCGCCGGGAATGAAGCCTCTCGGCATGTATACGCAGGTGACCGTAGCGCAGGGCGGCGGCATCGCGTTCATCAGCGGCCAGGTTGCCGTCGACGGCCAAGGCAAAGTCGTCGGTGCCGGGGACATCCAGGCGCAGGCGGTGCAAGTGTTCGAGAACCTGAAGCTTGCCCTGGGCGGGGTCGGTGCGACTTTCGAGGATGTGATCAAGTTCACCATCTATATCGTCGGCTTGACGCAGGAGAGGCGCAAGGCGGTGATGGATGTGCGCGGCCGCTATATCTCGCACAAGAATCCGCCGGCCGCGACCATGGTCGGCATCGACCAGCTCGTACAGCCGGAATTGCTGGTGGAGATCGAGGCCGTAGCGGCAATTGACTAAGGCGGAAGAGCGTTGACGCAAAGGTCGCGGAGATGAAAAGAGAGGTCGCAAAGGAAACAGGGGAGTGTCAAATCCGATCGTTCGGGGCTTGCGAAGCCGCGATATTCACGGCATTCACGGATTCATGAATCGACGCAGGGTATTGAAAATCGCAGGCGCGACCGTTGTCTTGGCGGGAAGCGCGCTCGCCTGGCGTGCTTTCGATCAAGGCGTTTTCAGTGCAGGCAGCGGTGCGGCCTACGAACCCTGGAAGAACTGGCAGGCCGACGAATCGCCGCGGCCCTTGCGTCCGGTGCGAGCCGCGATTCTCGCCGCCAATCCGCATAACTCGCAACCCTGGCGGTTTCGGGTCACGGACAATGCGATTGATGTATTTGCCGATACCGGGCGCAACATCGGTGCGATCGATCCGTTTTTGCGCGAGATGACCATGGGCATCGGATGCGCGCTGGAGAACCTGCTGATCGCCGCTGCCACCGAAGGCTATTCCGCCGAAATCAGACTGTTGCCCGATCCCGGCAATCCCGCCCATGCCGCGCATGTCCTGCTTGCGCCCGGGACGCGGATTTCCTCGCCGCTCTACGATGCGATTCCCAAACGGCATACGAATCGCGGCCCCTACGATACGGGAAGGAGCGTGCCCGCCGATTTGCTGGAAGGGCTCGCAGCGCTTGGCGCAGACCTGCCGGGGACACGGGTGATCTGGTTCAACGCGCCCGAGGCGAGGGCAAAGACCGGCGAATTGATCGTGGCGGCCACGGAAGCGATCGTTGCCGATCGTCAACAAAGCGTCGACAGTGCCAGGTGGTTTCGTGCCAGTTGGCAGCAGCTGCAGACTTTTCGCGACGGAATCACCCTCGATGCGCAAAGCCTGCCGCCGTTCGTCAATGCAGCGGCGAAGATGCTGCCGCCGCTGAGCCAGGAGTCGGCCGACCACGCCTGGCTGCAGGCCACGCGCGAACGGCATGTCGCCACCGCGGCCGCGTTCGGCCTCATCGTCGTCCAGGACGCGCGCGATAACGCCATGCGCATCCGCGGAGGAAGGCTCTGGCAGCGCATGCATCTGTGGACGACGAGCAAAGGACTGGCAGTGCAGCCTCTGAACCAGATGTCCGAACGGGCGGATCGCGAACTGCAACTTGGCATCGCGCCGCGCTTCGGTACCGCGCTCAAGGAACTGGTAGCGGATGCGGGCTGGCAGGCGTTGATGCCGTTCCGCATCGGCTATCCGACCGTCGAGGCGAAGCCAAGTCCGCGGCGTGATTTTAAGTCGGTCATGATCTAGAGAAATGCGCGAACAAACCGCAGAACGCAAGGGGACGGCTTGACGGTATTAAGGCATAAAGCCCAATTGGAGATTGGCGACGCACGCACTGCCGCTGCATGTGGGACACCCGTAAATGCGGATATCAGGCCGGTCCGGACAATACCAACCTGGAAGAAGCTGCCGATGATTCAGCAGGATCTGCACGCAGCAGCGGGCGCCCGCGTTGCCGGCATCAGATGGCTCTCTCCCGAATTGCAGCATGTCCTCGGCGCCTTCCTTGCGACGGCGACCGGTACCGCGGCGGGCATCTTTGTCGATAGTGGATTCGGTGTGCGAATGTCGATCGTCAACGCGGTTTACCGGCTGCTGGAACCCCTGTTCGCTGTTCTCAGCGAATATCCAAACGGCCAGTTGACCCTGGCCGGTCTCATCTACTGCATTCCCATCGTGCTGATAGTCGGCCTGCTGGCCGGACTGTTTCTGCGCCATTTCAGATATCCGCGGCTGCTGCTCTGCTCGATTCTCGTCTGGCCGGTTTATCTTGCTGGTCGAAGGCTGGCATCGGCGTTTCTGCTCCTGATCGCTGACCAGGCAAGCGGCGCATCCTCGACTTTCCTGCAGTTCAGTTTCGTTCCCCAGCTCGTGCTTTCCTCGATGCAATATGCCTTGCTCATTCTCGTGATCCGCACGACGGATGCCGTGCTGGTGCGCTCTGCGCGGCGGCGGTCCGCTTCGGCAGCCTGAGCTACAATTCCCCTCGAATTCATCTTGCGGCCATGACGATCTTCCCGGGGTGACATAAGAATGACAAGGCTTGCGAATAAAGTAGTCGTCCTTACCGGTGCAGGCAGCGGCATCGGCCTGGCCGCAGTCAATTTGTTCGCACAGCAAGGCGCGAAATTGATGCTGGCCGGACGCAATGAAGCGGCACTGGCGTCGGCGGTGAAAATGGCAGGCGAGGGCAATGCGGCGTACATCGTGGCCGATGTCTCGAAGCCGGAAGACAACCAGCGCCTCATCAAGATGGCCGAACAGAAGTTCGGCGGAATCGATGCCTTCGTCGCCAACGCCGGCGTGGAGGGCACGACTGCGGCGATCGTCGATTATCCGGTCGACGTGTTCGACCAGGTCATGGCCGTCAACGTGCGCGGCGTCTTCCTCGGCCTCAAGTATGCGATTCCGGCGCTGAAGAAACGCGCCGGCGGCAGCATCATCATCACGTCGTCCATCGGCGGCATCAAGGCGCGCGGGCAGGGCAATTCCGCGTACATCGCCAGCAAGCACGCCGAGATCGGCCTGATGCGCACGGCTTCGGCGGAGTGCGCGCCGTTCAACATCCGCGTCAACTGCGTGCTACCGGGCCCGACCGACACGCGCATGATGCGCAACATCGAGGAAGGCCGTTCGCCTGGCGCGCCGGAGAAGGCGCGCGATACGATCGTGTCCGGACTGCCGCTGAAACGCTACGCAACAGCGCAAGAGATCGCCAACCTGATGCTGTTCCTGGTATCGGACGAATCGAGCATCTGCACCGGCGGTGTTTACGCCGCCGATGGCGGGCTGTCGGCTATCTAGTCGCGGATTGCTGATTCTTCATGGCCAAGTGCTTCGCCGCAGGGCAGGCCTGGCCAATCCGCGGCTTAAGCGGGTAGCAATAACCGAGGCATCTCGTCGTATGTCCGACCATTGAATTCGCGACCTGTGAGGTCTTTGCGCACGCCGCCCCACTGCTTAAAAAAGAACGGCACGCGAGAAGCTCGACATTGTCGGAATATCGACCTTACCCATTCTTTCTCCATGGGTCGGGCCTTGGGACCCGATTCGCCGCCCACGATTACCCAATGAATGCCATCCAGCGGCAAGTCATCGAGCGGGCCTATGAGAGGTTCAAGAGAAAGAAAACGCACTTTCGCTGGGATGGATTGTAAGTGCCGTACTCTATTCAACACGCGGACATCTTCGACGCTGACGCCCATCCAAACGTTCGAGGGCCAGGGGAGGATGCGGGGCCAACTCAGAAAGCCGTTCAGCGCGCTTGGTAAGAACCTGAAAGGTATGGTGAGGGCAATCCCTCATCGTCGCAAACACACGTTGGATGTAAGCAAGAGGTATTTCATCGTGGAATAGGTCGCTCATCGAATTGACGAATACGACTCGCGGCTGACGCCATCCACGAGGCATATCGACGAGATCAGGATGGAGGGTAATGTTGAAGCCATTGCGATATCGCTCCGAGCCCATCGCTGTCAGACGCTTCGCCATCCGCTCTGCGTAGCAGTGCTTGCACCCCTGACTGATCTTGGTGCACCCCGTAACGGGGTTCCACGTCATTTCAGTCCATTCAATCGTTGATTTGGTTGCCATCTTATAAATATCGATTAACGGGTTCGAGCCAAATGGCCCGCAATCTTGAGGGCGGTCGCGCCTCCTTTTGGATTCCCGGCCGCAAAGCATAAAGCGTACATGGGAGTATTGTTCGAATTGTAAAGAATCATCGGTTGCTGGACTACGTGAGGAAATACCGTCCGAAGGCGTTCTAGAAAGAACTCAAGAATTTCGTCTGCACCCACGATTTTCGTAACTGAGTTCCGCTGCGTGCCAAATAAATCGATACCGGATTTCTTTTCGTAAAAACGTTTTATCCAGTCGACAGTGCCGAATACTTTGGTCAGAACTATTCCCCAGCCCTTATCTGGCAATACGTCACTCGGCATCATTCGATTTGCCCCAATGGCGAACGGAAAAAGTACCCATAGGTCAATCGAACGAGTCTTTGCAATGGCCGCAATAGTGTCCCAATCGACGCTCATGCCATACGGATCAAGGAACACGACTGCGCGCTGTACGCGCCAATTTTGGGTGGCACACCACGCTTTTAGCCAAATATTTGCGTCCTCGTGCACAAATTCACACAGAGGCAAGCATTCTGGCAAATCTCGCTCAACCATTTTTCTGAGCGAACTGATATGACGCGCCTTGCTATCGATGAAAACGTAATGCTGAAACTTGTTTTGAAGCTCAAGAGCTACTCGGGCACTGCCTTGCTGAAATTCACGGGTTTCGTCGCCGTACCCAAATAGCGAGACAGTCGCATTTTCAGCCCGTGCATCACGATCCCCCGTTCCGGCGAAAGCATCGACCTAGACGGTACGAAGCTTCTGAGCCGCAGGATTTCTGGTGAATATCACTTGAAATTGGACCAAATAATCGCCAAGCGCGGCGAGTTTTCGTTCCGTCCAAGCGCCACCGAATCGGTGTACGGCCACGATGCCTCCATTGAGGGATTGCCTGTGTACTGTATATCATCACAGTACTTAAATTGAATTGCAAGGGCTGCTCTAGGGAACTCGACAACCTCTGGGGTTATGTTCGAGACGCCGGGGACCCCGGCTATTTGCGCAGCAACCCCAGCATGGCATCCAGGCCGAGCAAGTAGGAGTGCACGCCGAACCCGAACACCGCGCCGACGGCCACGGACGTGAGGACCGAGTGGATCTCGCGTTTCTCGATGTTCGTCATGTGGATTTCCACATACGGAAACGGCAGGGCGCGCACGCAATCGCGCAGCGCGTAGCCGGCATGGTTGAAGCCGGCAGGATTCATCACCAGTCCTTGCACGCCTTCGTCGACCGCGCGGTAGAGCCGGTTGATCGCTTCGCCTTCGATGTTGCTGTAAAAGATGTCGAGCTGGTATTTGTTCGCCTTGGCGTGGGCGAGCAGCATCGCGTCGAGCTCGGCGGCCGTGGTCCTGCCGTAGAGCTCAGGTTCGCGGCGCCCGAGGAAACTCATGTTGGCGCCCTGCACGAGCAGTATCTTCTCCATCAGACCCATCCTCCATTGGCACGCACGACCTGGCCTGTGACCCAGCTCGCACCGGCACTGGCGAGGAAGGAAACGATGTCGGCGATCTCGTCGGTCCGGCCCACTCGGTTCATCGGCGAAAATCCGGCAAACATCTGCAACTGGGCTTCCGTCTTGCCTCTTCGGAACAGGGCGGTGTCGACAGGACCGGGAGCCACGGCATTGACGGTGATGCGCTTTGCGGCCAGTTCGCGCGCCAACACCTGCGTCAGTGCCTCGACGGCCGCCTTGCTGGCGATGTACGCACCGAGCCCCGGTCGCGGTGCGGCGCATAGCGTGGTGGAAACGCTGACGATCCGGGCGTCCTCCTTGAGCCGCTTTGCCGCTTCACGCAACACCAGGAACATGCCCTTGGTATTGGTCTCCATGACCCGGTCGAAGTCCGCTTCCTGCATGGTGGCCAGCGGCGCGGGCGGGATGTTGATTCCCGCGTTGCTGACCACCACGTCGAGGCGGCCAAATGCGGACACGATCTGTTCGAACATGTTTTCCACATCGCCGGCCTTGGTGACGTTGCCCTGGACCAGACGCGCCTTGCCGCCATGGGACTCGATGCGCCGGACGATCTCCGCTGCGCCCGCCTGGTCGGATCCGTAATGGACGCCGACAATCAATCCGTCCTTGGCGAGCCGCTCGGCGACGGCCTGGCCGATGCCTTTGGAAGCGCCCGTTACCAATGCGACTTTTACGTCCGTGCTTGTTGCGTTTGACATGTCGAATCCTTCCGTTGCAAAAGAGTGACCGGCATTTTGAGTCGGACTATTGAGTCTTCCATAATTCATGACATTACCAGAGCGTAGCCTGCATCCAGCAAGCGGCAATGATCGAGGGGCGCTTTTGCGCGCTCTTGAGTTTGTTGCGTGCGCTCGTGTGCAACTCGCTCAGATCGTTGGGACAGTAG